>JBAXFO010000449.1:0-4708 GCA_037139885.1 Planctomycetota bacterium | reverse complement strand
GCCGGATGCTGCGATAGCCGCTTATTGCGGCTAACAAGATCGCCTTTAGAGAGCCCATCGGGCGACAGAAAGTTGCGTAGGGCGTGGTCGTGACGCTGCGGCGCGGCGTGACCGTGGACGGGTCGGGGCAGTTGAAAGCATCGAGCAGCGGGTTGCGGCCGCCGCGCGTCCAGGTGCGATAGATGCTGCGTCGATTGCGAGCCGGGTCGTCGTCATCGAACGGCGTGTAAAGATGCGTGGAGCCGCGAACGACCAACTGGAAATCTTGAAACCCCGGCCCGCCGCGTCTCGGGTCGAGTTGTCCCGCCGTGGCGAGGATGGCGTCGCGCACGGCCTCGGCTTCGAGCCTGAGCGGCGACTTGCGCCAGAGCCAGCGATTGTCGGCGTCAACACGGACGGCGTCCGGACGATGCCGCGATTGTTGGCGGTATGTGGCCGAGGTGACGATGAGCCTCTGGATGTGTTTGACGTGGTATCCCGACCGCACGAATTCGTCCGCGAGCCAATCGAGCAGCTCGGGATGCGAAGGCCGGCCGCCGTTAAAGCCGAGATCGCTCGGCGTGTCGACGAGGCCGACGCCGAAGTGATAGTGCCACAGCCGATTGACCATGACACGCGTGAAGAGCGGCTGCTTCGGACTCGCGATCCACTCGGCCAGCGCCTGACGACGTTCGGCGTCGGTCGATTTCCCATCGAGCCGAAAGGGCGCGTTCGGCCCCAGCGCCGCCACGCCCGCGGGCGCGACTTCGTGCCCCTTTTGCGTCAGATTCCCGCGTATCAGAAGATGCGTTGCGTCAATGGGCCCCGGCTTGACGGCATAGACGAGCGTCTTCGCATCGTTCGGATTCGGCGCCCGTTGCCCGTGACGCACGCCGGCGAGGGCGGCCGTCAACTGGTAATATTCTTCCGTCCGGATCGGATCGAATTTGTGGTCGTGACAACGGGCGCAATGCACGGTCATGCCCAGGAAGGTTTGCCCGACGACGCCCACGATGTCTTCGAGTTCGTCTTGCCGGACGACCGCCTTCATGGCCACACTCTGCTGCGACTGACCGACAGAGTCGAATCCGCCGGCGACGAGAAATCCGGTCGCGGAAATCGCCTGCTCTTTCGCGGGGAGAACGTCGCCGGCGATTTGCCTGCGCGCGAATTGATCGTAAGGCATATCGTTGTTAAATGCGTCGATGACCCAATCGCGATAGGGCCAGGCGTTCGTGCGGAGTTCGTCGTGCTCGAAGCCGTGGCTTTCGCTGAAGCGCACGACATCAAGCCAGTGGCGGGCCCAGCGTTCGCCGTAAGCGGGCGCGTTGAGCAGCTGCGTAACGCGCGCCTCATACGCGTTCTCTTTTTGGAACGACGCGACATCGTCGGGCGTTGGCGGCAGACCGGTCAAACCGAAATGCAGGCGGCGTACAAGCGTTCGCGGATCGGCCTCCGGCGACGGCGTTAGCCTCTCGGCTTCGAGTTTGGCGAGCACGAAACGGTCGATGGGATTTCGGACCCAGCCTTCTTGCTTGACCGCGGGAAGGGCGGCGACTTTGAGCGGTTGCAGCGACCACCAATCGACGCCGGCCCGCCGCGATGTCGTGACGCGAAAGGGGTCGATCGGATCGGTCCCCCAAACCGCGCCCTGTTCGATCCAGGCCTTGAGAACCGCCTTTTCCGCAGCAGGCAACGGCTTCTTCGGCGGCATCTCGCCCGCGGCGATGCGCCGCCACAGCATGCTCTGGGCGGCGTTCTTCGGAACGAGCGCCGGGCCGGAATCTCCCGCCATGGCCGAAGCTTTTCGCGTGAGGTCGAGGCCTCCTTTGGACCGGGAACCGCCATGGCAATCGATGCAGCGCTCCGTCAGGAGAGGAGCGATCGAAGTGTCGAAATCGACCCGGTCCTGGGCGAGGGCGGGGGTTGCGACAAGGAATACGAAAACGGCGTAACGCATTGAGGGTTGGATGAGTGGGAAGGGCGAGTCGCTCTTCGCGATCATACCTTTTCGAGCATTGGGCTACCAGAGCGATGGCGGATTTCGAGGTCCCTCATCCCATGGCTTGGGTCGGGGGCCAGTATGTATAATCCTGAGTATGGTCAATTGGATTGAATCGCTGGGCCGATTTCTTGCGTTTGCGGGGCGGGCTCTCGTCGCGGCGCTCTTGGCGTGGCGGCGGCCCAGCGAGGTGTGGCGGCAGCTCTACCTCATGCTGTTGGGGTCGCTGCCGTTGGGGTTCATCGCGGGCGTCGCGCTCGGGGCGGTGGCGTGGTGGCATCTCAACGGCGTCGTCGAGAGCGCATTCGCCGCCAAGGTCCCGGAATATCTCGCGTTGGCCGTGGCCCTTGAATTCGCTCCGCTCGGGGCCGGCATGGTGGTCGCCGGTCGCTGCGGGGCGGCTCTCGGAGCGGAGCTGAGTTCGATGCGGCTCACCGAACAGGTCGACGCACTCGAGGCGATGGGGCTCTCGGCGATGCGTTATCTCGTCGGCCCGCGCACGATGGCCGCCATGATCGCCCTGCCTCTGCTCACCATTTACCTTGCCGTCTTCGCTCTGGGCAGCAGCTACCTCGCCGAAATGGCCGCCGGCAGCATGTACGACACCCAATACATCAACGCCCTCGAACGCGGCCTGGGCCGGGCGAACCTCGTCGCCGCCCTTTTGAAGACCATCGTCTTCGGCGCCCTCATCGCCATCGCCGGCTGCTGGCATGGCCTGCACGCTCCGCCCGGCGCGGAAGGCGTCGGCATCGCGGCCACGCGCGGCGTCGTCCTCGCCATCCAACTTGTCCTGGCGTCGAATGTCGTGCTCGTTAAATTGATCCAGATCGCCGGCTAAATGACCTCGCGCAGTTCCGCCGTAGCCGATCGCGCCCTGGGATCGTGCTACCCGGTAATCTCCCGAATGACCCGGCACGGATTGCCCGCCGCGACAACTCCCTGCGGAATATCTCGCGTAACGACGCTCCCCGCCCCGATCACCGACTTCGAGCCGATGGTGACTCCCGGGCAGATGATCGCGCCGCCCCCCACCCACACATCCGACCCGATCGCGATCGGCTTCGAGAACTCCTGCTTGCGCCGCAGCTCGGCGTTCATCGGATGCGTCGCCGTATAGATCTGCACGGCCGGGCCGAACAGCGTGAAGTCCCCGATCGTCACGGCGCAGACATCGAGAATCACGCAGTTGAAGTTGAAGAACACCCGCTCGCCCAGCGAGATGTTCGAACCGTAATCGCAAAATCGGGTAGGAGGGGGCGTTGCCGCCCCCGTCCTCCCACACCACCGGACGTACTCATCGTATCCGGCGGTTTCCGTCAATGTTGCAACTGCAAATACCTGTCGGCGGGGTCGATCAGACCTTGCGCCTTAAACCAGGCGTTGTTCATGCCTTCTTGGGCGGCTGGCGTATGCGCCATCCGCCACCATCCTTTGCCGCTCGATGCCGTCGTCCAGCAGCGGTCCCAGGGGACGCCCAGGCCGTGCAGGAAGGCCGTAATCGATTTGGCCCGCTTCCGTTGCTTCAATCGCACGCAACGCAGTTTGCGACGAATCCAACTCCCCATTTCGGTCAGGTGACTCTTGGCTTTCGCGTAGCGAAAGTAGGCCACCCAGCCCGTCACGAATGAGTTCAATTCCTTCACCAACTGCTCGAAGCTCACGCCTCGGTTGCGACGCGCGATCGCGCGGATGCGGTCCTGCGCGCGTTCCAGACTCTTGGGAGCGATCGTCTGCGTGCCGTCCGCCAGCAGGCGGTGGCCCAGGAACTTGCGGTCCCAGACGAATGCCGCCGCGCTTTTGTCGCGGTTGACACGCAGTTGCAAACGCTCTTCGAGATACTTCGTCACCGACGCCAACACGCGCTCTCCCGCCGCCAACGACTGCACGTAGATGTTGCAGTCGTCCGCATAGCGACAAAACTTGTGCCCGCGTCGTTCGAGTTCCCGATCCAAATCGTCCAGAAGAAGGTTCGCCAGCAGCGGGGACAGCGGTCCCCCTTGCGGCGTCCCTTCGTGCCGCGCGACGCAGACACCGCTTTGCATCATCCCCGCTTCCAAGAAGCGGCGAACGATCCGCAGCAGACGCTTGTCGTCCACGCGCCGGGCCAACCGCGACATCAAGATATCGTGATTCACCCGGTCGAAGAACTTCTCCAGATCGAGGTCGACCACCACGGTCCGCCCCTCGGCCACATAAGCGCTGGCTTGAGCCAAGGCGTCGTGGGCTCCGCGTCCAGACCGAAAGCCGTAGCTCGACGGCGAGAACGTCGGATCTAGGTATTTCTCCAACACCTGCAGGATGGCCTGCTGAACGAGACGATCCACCACCGTCGGAATGCCCAATTGCCGCATTCCGCCGCCCGGCTTCGGGATTTCCACCCCGCGAACCGACTGTGGCTCGTACGTCCCCTCCAACAGCGAAAACAAGAAACTTTCCCGATGGCTGCGAATCCAGGCCGACAGTTCCTTGACGGTCATGCCGTCAACGCCCGCCGCGCCTGCGTTCGAGACCACTCGGGAATAAGCTCGGTTCAAGTTGCTCGGACCAGCCACTTCCTCCATCAGGTTTACGGTCAAGGCTCGTGCTGGCGCCGACGCCGCGGACGATTGTGGCTCCTCGAACCGGACAGATCGGATGCGGTCATCTCCATCCCGGCCGGGGCGCAGACTCTCCGCCCATTCCTCGAAGAGAAACGGTTGGTAGAAGCCGCCTTGCTGCCGCTCC
>JBAXFO010000448.1:0-4725 GCA_037139885.1 Planctomycetota bacterium | reverse complement strand
ATGACACGCTCGTGACGGGAAATCGGCTCGTGTCCAACCCTTCCGCCTCCTTGTTGCTCCCTTTCTTGAATCCGCTCAGGTTGTAACCCATCACCCCCTCCCATTCGGCCTGCGTCACCTCGTACTTCCCAAGCCAGTACGGTTTCGGTAGGGCCGCGCCGGCGGGTGGAATCAGGACCATCACGATTCCGTTCGGGGTCTTCGTCTCGACCTCCACCTTCAGCTTCGCCGCCCAATCCGACTGCTGCTTTTTCGCGTCCTTTTCCTCCCATTTCACGGGCACATACTTCGGCGTAATCGCTTTCTGGGACGGTGGATCGCCCGCAACGGCATGCCGAATGGGCGACACCGGAGCAAGCCCCATGGCCGCCGCCAAGAGAACCGAAACGTATCGCCACAGCGCTTTCATGACAGTTCCTTTACCGTTCATCGGATCGGTGTCCCTTCAAAGCGGCCCGGTTGCTTCTTCTCCAACTCATCGAGCAAGCGATTGGCGACCTGATCGCTCCATACCGGCGATGGCCCATCCTTGGTGCCTGGTGCCATGCACGAAGGTGACAGGGGTGTTTCTGAGGTTGCCGATCACGCCTCAGCCACAAGCTTCACCCACGCTTTGACCCGTGAGAATTCCGCCGGCCGCCGACACCAATGCGGCGAACACGTCCGCCTGATGTCCGCCGATGTGCGTTTTGCTACTTCGCTTTCTCCGTTGGCGATTCGTCCATCACCACCCGGAAGCCGATCATCGGATTCCGCCAAAGTTCTCGTGAATACGTCCAATCCCTTGACGCTGACCGACACAGCCGGACGTAACTGTTCCAGGCGCCGCCGCGCACGACGCCGCCCATAGAATCGGGATTTTTTCCCTCCCCCGTGGGATCGGTCACCGCCTGCGACGGGTATGCGGAGTGCTTGTTCTCGCACCATTCCCAGACGTTGCCCAGCATGTCGTACAGTCCCCATGCGTTCGGCTGCTTCCCGCCCACCGGATGCGTACCCGCCAAACGGTGATCGTGCTGCTTGGCCGGCCAGTGCGCCGAAAGAACGCCGCCCTCGTAAGCGACGCCGCTGTTGCCGCCGTACCAGGCGATGGCGTCCAGTTCCGGTCCGTTGTTCGCGCCTTGGATCGTCACCTTGCCGTTATAGGATGCCTTGTCCGTGCCCGCGCGGCAGGCCCATTCCCATTCGGCTTCCGTCGGCAGCCGGAACTTCCCGCCGGCGCTGTTATCTTTGCCCGCGGTCATTTCGCCTAACTTCCGCAAGAACTTCTTTGCCTGGTCCCATCTCACGGTCTCCACCGGCGCCCGCGGCCCGGCTTTCTGGAACCAACTCGGGTTGTTCCCCATCACACACTGCCACTGTTCCTGGGTCACCTCGTACTTGCCCATCCAGAAACCCTTCGTCAGCTTCACCCGGTGCAGCCGCTCCTGCACGTCCCGGCCTGGCTCGTTCATCGGACTCCCCATCAGGTACTCGCCCGGCGGAATCCACACGAACTCCAGTTTCACGTTGTTGCCCAGGTCCACGACTTTTGCGGTCCCCGGCTTCCTGCCGCTCTCGTCAATCCGCGGCAACGCCGGATCCGGGGCCGGATCCGGGCCGAGCAGCAGCCACTCGGCGCCATGCCAGCCCAACTTAAACTTGATCACTTGACGTTCCCGCGTCAACAACGCGCGGTACGGTAAAAATGGGCCGTGTTCAAGCATCATCCAATGGTAGGGGCCATTTTTGCTCAGCGCGTTTTCCGCCGCCTGCTGTAGTCGCTTGTTCTCCGGATCCTTGTTGAATGCGTCCCTGAACCGCCGCACGGCCCCTTCGGCAACCTTGTACTCCTTCGCCGCGACGGCCGCGGCCGCCGTTTCTTCGGCCGTCAATTTCCGGGAACTGTCCTTCGGTTCGCCCTTGATATTCACCTTCTGCGTCTCTAATTTCGCAGTGGCCTCCTTGATCCGGCGTTCTGCCACGGCCCATTCCGGATTCGCTTCGATTCCCGCCTTCAGGACGGGCTCGTATTCCTCGATCGCCTCTTGCCGGTACTTCTCAATGGCGTCCTCGACCCGACGCCGTTCCGCCGCCAACTGCTTCATGCCGGCCTCGCCCAGCACCTCCTTAAATCGGGCTTCGAAGTAGGGTTCGCACTTCCCGCCTCGCGCATAAGTCGTCAGAAATCCATCGTTAGCTACCATTACGAACAAGTCGAAGACGGTCGGGAACGCCTCGTCGACTTTCCCCTCTTCAATCTGTCGGTACACCTCGCCCTCCCGCTTCGTGATCTCTGCGTACGCGCGCTTAAACCGGTCCTGATGCTCCTTGTCGTCATTTAGCCAAGGAGCAGTCTGAGGCCTGGAGAAAGGCTCGCGCAGGGCCGTCCACGGCAGCGCAAGCGGCCGTTCAGTGTTCGCCGTCGCGGCCGCATCCTTTGCGCCCGCCGCCGCGGGCTTCTCCTGGGCTCTTGCGCCGAGGAGCAGTCCCGCGCCCAGCCACACGCCCAGCAAACCGATCGTCATACGTTTCATCGTGCAGTTCCTTTTAGGTTTCGGTCGGATGACCTCGCGAACGCAGGTTCCCGAACAAGGTCAAGCCGACTCACGGCATTTGAAACTTCGCCGCCAGCTTGATCTTCTCATTGGATCGCAAGAGAGCCGCACTGGAATCGGCAAGGTACTTCAGCCCCGTGAGGACGAGTTCGCCGTCATGCTTTGACATCGATCGTGGAGGGAGACGTAGTTATTTCGCGATTCCCGCATGTCGATACTTCGACACCGTCTCCCACGCGATCCGTTGCAAAATCGCGTTTTGTTCGTCGGTGATCCCATCCATGAGGTGGGGCATTCCGCCTTTGGTTGCGTAGGTGACGCCCTTGAACGACGGATTGAGTCCCACCGGCGAGATGCCGTACATCGTTGCGACGTTACAGTAAGCTGTCAGCGCCAACAGGTGCTTGTGAGAGTGCATGTTGAATTCCAGCCACAGGTCGGCTGGATCGGTGATTCCGGGGAACTTCCCGTCGGCGACCAGTTCAACGAGCTTGAGTGTGGCCTCGCCGACCGGAGAGATCAGGACGACTTTGCGGCCCTGCTTCTCGTTGATCGCATCGACAAGTTTCTCTAACTCTCTTACTGCGTCAGGGGCTGCTCGTTTCTTCGTCGCAGCCACGTCGAGCGTTTTCTTTTTGTCTTTCGTTTCCTGGCCAACGGGCCAAATGTAGGTCTGCCAGCAGATGCGGAACTTCGGGTTGTTCTTGGCGCCGAGGGCAGCGAGACCCGCCAGCGTCGAGTCGTCCGGTCCCACGTGATTCTTCCAGGCGTCCTTGTTGGGATAACAAAGCAGCGTACCGATCAGCAAGACGTCGAAATCGCCCCGTTCGAGCGGATCCAGCCGACCTTTCTGGATCGAATCCATCCCTTGGACGAATCCATGCCAGGTGCCGACGTACGGCCCGGCCACGCTCTTGTGACCGTCGATGTTCGCGGACTTGACGACAGCTTCGGTCGCCCCATTGTTCACAAGCAGCATGCAGGCCACGCGTCCGCCCGCCGGCTTCTGGCTAGCCGCACTTTCCTTTGGCTGTTGCGCGATCGCGCCAGTCGACCAAACGAGCAAACCGCAGATACTCACAATCCGGGCGATAAAACACGATCGATTCATGCCAAATCCTTCGCTTTCTTTGAAAAAGATGAAACGCTTTGCCGGCGCCGCGCTTGGCGTCGTCGGCGTTTGTTTTCTCGAACTCTTACTTCGCAGCCGAAACGGCAAACGATCGCTCGCCGCGTCTGATTACTGGCTTGTCATCAATGGCGCTACTTGGCATTCTCCGCCGGCGAATCCTCCAGCACGATCCGGAAGCCGACCGTCGCACTGCGCCAACCGTGCTCCCAGACCGTCCAATTTCGGGCGGCGGACCGGCAAATCCGGACGCCATTCTGCCAGCAGCCGCCACGCAAGACGTGCTCGCCCATATTGGCATCCCCCATGTTTTTTTTCGGCCCCGTCGGATCGGTCACCGCCTTCGACGGGTATGCGTAATTCCAGTCCTCGCACCATTCGGCGACGTTCCCCAGCATGTCGTACAGGCCCCAGGCGTTCGGTTGCTTCCGCCCGACCGGGTGCGTGCCCGCGGAATGGTGCTCCTGCTCCTTGTCCTCCCAGAGCGTGGAGAGAACACCGCCTTCGTAGTCGACCCCGCTGTTGCCGGCATACCAGGCGATGGAACTAAGTTCCGGACTATTGTTGCCCGTCTTGATCGTCATCTTGCCGTTATACAACGCCGTGGTGGCGCCCGCCCGGCAGGCCCATTCCCATTCCGCCTCCGTCGGCAACCGGAACTTCCCGCCGTCCTTGCCCGCGGCCAGCTCGCTGAGTTTCCGGATGAACTTCTGCACCTGATCCCGTCTCACGGTCTCGACCGGAGCCCGCGGGCCAGCCTTCTGGAACCAACTCGGATTGTTTCCCATCACCCGCTGCCACTGTTCCTGGGTGGCCTCGTACTTGCCCATCCAGAAACCCTTCGTCAACTTCACCCGATGCAGCCGCTCGGTCATGGACCGGCCCGGCTCGTTCGTCGGACTGCCCATCATGAATTCGCCCGGCGGAATCCACACCAGCTCCAACTTCACACCGCCACCGAGGTCCAGGGGCTTCGAGGTCCCTGGCTTCCTGCCGCTTTCGTCAATCCGCGGCAACGCCGGATCCAGGGCAGGGTCCGGCCCGTCCAGCAGCCACTCC
>JBAXFO010000447.1:0-4735 GCA_037139885.1 Planctomycetota bacterium | reverse complement strand
TCGCGTGCAGCGCGTGCCCAAGACCGAAACGCAGGGCCGTATCCATACGTCGGCGGCCACAGTCGCAATCATGCCGGAACCCGAAGAAGCCGACATCGAGATCAAAGAGTCCGACATCGATTGGGAAACGATGCGTGCCGGCGGCGCCGGCGGCCAACACGTCAACAAAACGGAAAGCGCTGTCCGCATCTGGTACAAGCGCGGCAGCCCCGACGAAATCGAAGTGAAGTGCCAGGACGAACGCAGCCAGCACAAAAATTTCGACAGCGCCATGCGAGTGCTCCGCAGCCGCGTCTTCGAACGCGCCCAGCAACGCCTGCACAACGCCCGCGCCGACCATCGCCGCACCCTGATCGGCTCCGGCGACCGCAGCGACCGCATCCGCACCTACAACTTCCCCCAAAACCGCGTCACCGACCATCGCATCAATCTCACCATCAACAAACTCGACCAGATCATCGTCGGCAATCTGAAAGACGTGATCGAGCCCTTGAAGGCGCACGATAAGAAGCAGCGTCTGGAGCAATCGAAGCTGCTGGACAAAATCGCGAAGTAAACACCGACGCCCCGATCCATGACGGGATCCCACAAGCCGAAGCATAGGGACCCAAGCCGACCCCTCGGGGGTCGAATGAGGCTGTTAGCTTAGTGATAAGCACCATTCTTCGGATTTTTCGATTCGGAGTACGAAGCGATGAGAACGGATATCACGAATGGCTGAACAAGCATGGACGCTGGGCGCCCTTCTCGATTGGACGGGCAAGCATCTCGCCCAAAAAGGGGCCGACTCGCCGCGGCTGGACGCCGAGGTTTTGCTCGCTCACGTCGTCGGTTGCAAACGGATCGATCTTTACGGACTGCGTCACGGCGAAGAGGCGACGCCCGAAATCCGCCAAAAGTTCAAAGATCTCATCCGGCGCCGCGTCGAGGGGTGCCCCGTCGCGTATCTCGTCGGCAAGAAAGAGTTCTATGGCCTGGAATTCGCCGTCGGCCCGGCCGTGCTCATCCCTCGGCCTGATACGGAGCTTCTCGTCGTCGAAACGATCGCGGCCGCGAAGAAGGCGGAGGGGGCGAAGGTCGTCGATGTCGGCGTCGGTTCCGGCTGCGTGGCGATCACGGTGGCCAAGCACCTCAAAACCGCCGAAGTGACCGCCATCGACATCAGCCCCGAAGCGCTCGCCCAGGCCAAGGCGAATGCCGAGAAACATGGTGTGCAAGACCGCATCCGTTTCGTGAACGGCGATCTCCTCACGCCGCTGCCGCCCGGCAAGACGTTCGACGTGATCGCCAGCAATCCTCCTTATATCGCCACGGACGACATTCCCAAGCTCTCGATCGGCGTCCGCGGATTCGAACCCCGGCTCGCCCTCGACGGCGGTCCCGGCGGCTATGTCCTCCTCGAACGCCTCGCCGACCAGGCCCATCGCTATTTGAAGTCGGGCGGCTCCTTCCTCGTCGAGATAGGCTCCCCGCAAGAAAAACGCGCCCGCGAGATCCTCCAGGCGCATCCCGAATATCAACTCGGCCCCACCATCTTCGACCACTCCGGCCATCCCCGCGTGCTCAAAGCCCGTGTGGCGTAATCGGCGAACATCCTCAAGCCCCATTGCGTCAACCCGACTCAATTTTCGGGTGAGGCGAGCCGCCGGGCTTGTCCCGGCGGGATCAACCCTTAAGTTTCGTCACATCTCCGTGACGCCGAGGGGATCAACCCGCCGGCTCACGCCGAAAATTTAGCTTGGACGACGCCCTAGATTCGGTGTCCCTCATCTCAGGCAGCCGGCGCTTCTTTCATTTCCCCATCCAGCAGCCGATCGAGAACGGGACCGGCGAGAGCCGTCGTCACGAGGGCCATCAGCACCATCATCGCAAAGAGCGTGGGGCTGATGATGCCGAGGTCCAGGCCGATGTTGAGGACGATGAGCTCCATCAGGCCGCGGGTGTTCATCAATGTCCCCAGGGCGGCGGCTCGGCGCCAGCTTTGACCGGAAAAACGAGCGGCGAACGTGACGGCTCCAAATTTCCCCGCGATCGCGACGAGCAGAATCACGCCGCAAACAAACCACGCGTGCCAGCTATCCAGAAGCGTGATGCGCGTCCGCATGCCGGTGTACGCGAAGAATGCCGGCAGCAGCAAAACGGCCACCAGATCGTAAACGCGGGTTTGCAGTTCGCGAGCCAGGCGACTCTTATGGGGAACGACGACGCCCAGCAGAAAGGCCCCGTAAACCGCGTGCACCCCGATCGCCTCCGTGGCGAGCGCCGAGAGCAGCAGGGCGGACATGATGCCAGGAATGGCGATCGCCGGCAACGGCCCTTCCCGCGCATCCCAGTGCGCTGAGATCTTGATCGCCAGCGGCCTCACGATGACGAAGATGGCGATGGTGAAAATCGCCGCGCCGATGGTGGCGAAGATGGCCCCGCCCAGGTGGGCTTGGGCCACGCCCACGACCAAGGCAAGCAAGCACCAGGCGGTGACATCGTCGGCCGCCGCACAGCCGAGCGCCGTCACGCCGAGTTCGGTTTTTTCGAGCTTGCGATCGCTCAGAATGCGCGCCAAAACGGGGAACGCCGTCACAGACATGGCCACGCCGACGAAGAGGGCGAAACTCGCGAAGGAGATGCCCTCGTGCGAAAGCATGGGATAAAGCCACAGCGCCAGCGCCGCTCCCGCCACGAAGGGGACGACGATGCCCGCATGCGATACCGCCACGGCCGCATGGGCATGGCGACGCAACACCGATGCGTCCAAACTGACGCCCACCAAGAACATGTAAAGGATGATGCCCAGTTGCGCGATGCCTTGCAGGGCCGCCAGCACCTGCCCATGCGGGTCGATCGCGGCCGTCGGGATCAACGCATGCATCGCCTCGGGCCAGAAGACGCCGAGAAACGAAGGCCCCAGCATAATGCCGGCAAGAACTTCGCCGATGACCGCGGGTTGCCCCAGGGGCTTTAAGAGCTGGCCCAAAAGATGTCCCGTGGCCACGACCGCCGCCAACGTAATGAGCACGTGGAAAATGAAGTCGAACTTTCCCTTGGCATTGCCCACCGAAGCCCCCGTCTCCGCCGCGGGAGCGACGAGGCTGCCGCCGATCGACTGAATGAAGACGACCGCAGCCACGGCCACGACGATCATGGCGACGTAGAGACCGGACAACTTCGCGATGGACCGACCCGTGGTTACCTGATTTGCCGACATCACGATGCGACTCCGGACGATCCATGGGGACACTCGGCTGATATTAGCGGTTCAGACGATAGTTGTCCAGACAAGTATCGGCGGCGGGTTGAACCGACTCGAACTGGGTTCTCCCGGAAGCGGTCGAGCAATGTTCAATTGGCCATCGCCGACATTCGCCGATACTTTGAATCTACCACCCACGGAGATTCCAGATCATGGCCGAACAACGTCACAGTCTCACCACCACCGGCGGCATGAGCCGCGCTCCCAACCGAGCCATGCTTCGGGCCGTCGGCTTTCACGACGATGATTTCGACCGCGCGATGATCGGCGTGGCCAATTTGGCGAGCGACATCACGCCGTGCAACGCCCATCTCGGCCGGCTCGCGCAAAAGGCGCTCGAAGGCATCCGCGCGGGGGGCGGCGTCGGCCAGTTCTTCGGCGCACCGACCGCGTCCGACGGCATCATGATGGGCCATCAGGGCATGCGCTATTCGCTCGTGAGCCGCGAGGTGATCGCCGATTCCATCGAAGTCGTCATCGGCGGCATGAACCACGACGGCGTGCTCGCCATCGGCGGTTGCGACAAAAACATGCCCGGCTGCCTCATGGCCATCGCCCGGCTCAATGTCCCCGGCATCTTTGTCTATGGCGGGTCGATTCTCCCCGGCACCGGCGAAACCGGCAACGATATCGATATCGTCTCCATCTTCGAAGCCGTCGGCCAGTTTCAGGCCGGCAAACTCAACGAAGCGGGCGTGCATAAAGTCGAATGCGAAGCCTGCCCCGGCGCCGGCTCGTGCGGCGGCATGTATACCGCCAACACCATGGCCAGCGCCATAGAAGCGCTTGGCATGTCTTTGCCGAACTCCGGTGCACAAGCCGCCGTGTCCAACGAGAAACTCATGGACTGCTTCGACGCGGGTGCCGCCGTGATGAACATGATCAAGCGCGGCATCACGCCACGCGACATCATGACGAAGGAAGCTTTCGAGAACGCCATCACCCTCATCATCACGCTCGGTGGTTCGACCAACGCCGTGCTGCATCTCATCGCCATGGCGCACAGCACCGGAGTGAAGCTCGGCATCGAAGACTTCGTGCGCATCGGCAAGAAGACACCCGTGCTCGCGGACGTGAAGCCAAGCGGCAAGTATTTCATGAACGACCTCGTGAAGATCGGCGGCACCGTGCCGCTCATCCGCACCCTCATCGCCGAAGGCCTCATGCACGGCGACTGCCTGACCGTCACCGGCAAGACGATGAAGGAGAACATGAAGAACTCCAAGATCATGTGGCCGAAGGATCAGCAAATCGTCCGCCCCACGAGCAACCCGCTCAAGAAGGACAGCCACCTCGTCATCTTCAAAGGCAACCTCTGCCCCGAAGGCGCCGTCGGCAAAATCAGCGGCAAGGAAGGCCTCAAGTTCGAAGGCAAAGCCATCGTCTGCGAGTCCGAAGAGACGGCGCTGCAAGCCATCCTCAATGACAAGGTCAAGAAAGGCCACGTCATCATCGTCCGCATGGAAGGACCCAAGGGCGGCCCGGGGA
>JBAXFO010000446.1:0-4740 GCA_037139885.1 Planctomycetota bacterium | reverse complement strand
CGGGGATTCCGATAAAGTTATGTGTAAATGACAGCTGGCTCAACCCACCCTACGGTGAATGTCAGTGCGTGAACTTCCGCCGCGACGAGGCCGGGCGGATCGACAGCACGACCGACCGGCTGAGCTGCGGCGAACTGAGCACGGCCTGCCCCTGCCCCAAAAGCGGCACGCGCGCCCAGAGGTCCGCGTTCACATCCCCCGTCGTCGAAATCAAAGACTCCAAATTGTGCGTGCTCCGCAGAGCGTGAATCACGCGCGTGTTGCAGAGTTCGAAAATCTCCGGCGGCAGATGCCCGGGTTGCTGGCTGACGAACGCCATCGATAGCCAGCGTTTACGGCCACGGCGCGTGATGTTCCGCAGCATGTGCAGCGTCGCTTGCATCGTCTGGGCCCGTTCCCGGCTGATGAACGAATGGGCCTCCTCAATGATCACCAGCGTCGGCGGCAGATCGGCTTTGAGCATTTTGAGGGCGAACGTCTTCCGCAGCAGATCGGCTGTCACCATGTTCTTGACGATATCGTTGGCGATGCTCACGTCGATGATGCTCACGCGCCCCGCCGAGAGCATGCGCACCGGGTCGAGCGAATTGAGCTTCAATTGATCGAACGCCTCGGAGTTCAAAAGCCACGACAGCTTGGCGGCCAGGCCGGAATAGTCGAGGTTTTCGGTGCCGCGGGAGGAACGCTCGTTGGCCCGTTCGCGGAGCGAGAGGAGCGTGAAGGGAAGTTTGGCGGCAGGGGACGCATCGAGCAGGGCCTGGTAGCCGATCGGTTCGCTGGTGGTCATTTTCGTACGGGCTTTTTGCATCAGATATTCGACGCATTCGAACAGGGCGTTGCGCTCGGCGACGGAGACCTGCAAAATTTCGGCGATGACGCTGGTGTCGAAATCGGCCAGCCGCAACGTGAACGGTTCCGCTCCGGCCCGGTCGCTGACGCAGCTCGCGGGATAAAAGACGCTGAAATCTTTCATCCCTTCGGGCGTGCGGCCGAAATGCGCGAGCTTGGCCGCCAGAGCCGTCTCGCCCGACGGTTGGTCCATCTCCGTATATTCGCTTTCGACATCGAGCACGATGACCGCCCAGCCATTGCGGGCCGCCTCTTCGATGATGACTTGCGAGGTATTCGATTTTCCCGAACCGACGGTGCCGAACACGCCCAAATTGCGCGGCAGCACGCTCTTGTTCTTGCTTTGCAGATGGCACCAGAGATCGGGCTGGCCGGCGAGATGGCCCATGAGCATGTCGCCCTGGAAACCGTGCAGATCGCCGATTTCTTTACTCGTCAAGGCGTAGACGGCGGATCCGGGAGCGGGACGCGAATTGGTGTCGCGCGTGCGTCCTTCGACGACTTCGCCCTGAATCTCGAGGTCGGCGAGGAGATAATTGTCGCTGGCCGAACCGGTGTTGGCGGCTCCCGCGGGAACGCCCGGGCGATAGAAGAACGGCCCGGAAACCACCCGTGCGAGAAACCCCGTACGGCCTCCTTCGTCATCGAGAATGCGGACGTATTGATTGCGTTCGATATGCCGACGACTGAACACGGGAGCCCGGAGCATGACGCGTTCGCTGGTCGCATCGGTGCCGTCCCATGCGACCTGGCCTAAAAGGCGCGCTTCGGTCTCGTTTTCCGCCATGTCGTCTCCCCGTGTGCCGTCGTGCGTTCGGCTGCCGGCGCCGAAGTTCGCTCGCATTCTCGCGATCTTTCTCGACCGGACCAATTATAGCTTGCTAAAATGAGAATCGCCCGCTCCCCGGCGGTTTTCCCTCCGACGATCACTCCGCATTCACGAGACGACGCTATGTCAACGGCGAAAAATGTCCGCGGCCAACCCCTCGAGATCTGTTGCCTGGAGCCACGCACCGGCTTTTATCGCAACGGCTCGTGCGACACTGGCGCGGGCGACGACGGCATTCACGTCGTGTGCGCCCGCATGACCGAAGAATTTCTTCAGTTCAGCCGCCGCCGGGGCAACGATCTGTCGACCCCCGTGCCCGAATGGGGCTTCGCCGGTTTGAAGCCGGGCGACTGCTGGTGCCTGTGCGTCACCCGTTGGCAGGAGGCGCTGCGGGCCGGCATGGCGCCGCCGGTCAATGTCGGCGCCACCCATATTTCGGCGCTCGAGTTCGTCTCCCTGGAAGAACTCGAAGCCCATGCCGACGAATAGTTTCGTCAGCCGCTGCGGGGCGTTTCGTCTCCAATGCAATTTGAACCACAGAGACACCGAGAGCACAGAGAGTCTTCTCAGACAATTGCCGTTTTTGCAAAGTTTCGCGCTCGGAACATCGTCGTCATTCAGCGACTCTCTGTGTTCTCTTGTGTCTCTGTGGTTCCAATGTCTTAGGGACCAATGATGCGCCCGTTGCGTCATCCCCAGCCTTCATTCAAGCGGGTTCGGCGTTAGCATCGCCGCGTTGATTCGTCCCCTTTGGCACAACCAAACTCTCCTTCGGAAAGGGCTTCGCATGTTTCGCGTCATTCGGCTTTTGGCCGGCATTGTGGCGGTCGCTGGCATCGCGGCGGGTTCGGCGCTCAGCCAGGACAAGCCGAAAGATTTGCAATGGACGCACGCCTTCGATCTCGCCTGCCGTAAGCTCGGCGAGGCCGAATTCTCCCCCGCCACGCAGCGGTTCGGGGTCGAAGCGCTGCGCGATCTCAACACCGACTTGGGCCTTTTCATTACCGAGAAAGGCAGCGTCGCTCTCGCGGGAGGATTCGCCGGGCTCACGCCCCCTGTCGCCGCCAAGGGTCCGCTCTGGATCACGGGCCTGGATCTCCCCGCGCGGAAGGCGGGCGAGAAGGAATTCACCAAGGCGACGAAAGTGTTTTGCCTTGAGATCTTCCGCGATCCCAACACCGACAACGCCCTCTTCGTCACCGCCGACGGCCTCATCGCCGCGGCTCCCGCGGCGGGCAAAGTGTTCGGCGGCAGCAAGGCGCCGAAGTGGGTTCACAGCGTCGATCTCAATGTCCGCAAGGGGGGCGTCAAGGATTGGAAGGACGCCGCCAAGGTGGGCCTGGAAATCTATCGCGACGGCAACACCGGGAATCTTGTCTACGTGAGCGAGACCGGCTCCATCGCCGTCGCTCCGGAAGCCGGCGAATCGAAAGCGGTCGACAAATCCCCCTCCTGGCTGCACGGGCTCGATTTGTCCGTCCGCAAATCGAGCGAACCGACGTTTACGAAAGACACCCGCAAATACGGCGTCGAACTCTACCGCGACGAAACCAACGGCAACCTCATCTTCCTGTGCGAAACCGGCTCGATCGCCGTCATCCCCGGCGGCGAAAAACTCGCCGCTCCCACCGCCAACGTCAAAGAGCCGATCTGGAGCCACGGCTGGAACGTGAAGGCCCGCAAGTTCGGCGAAAAGGAGTTCAACGAACGGACGCAAATCTTCGGCGGCGAAGTCTTCCGCGACGACAACGTCGGAGCCGTGATCACGATCAGCGACACCGGCGCCATCAGCGCGGCCAAGAAGTAGTCGATTCGATCCAAGCTCTGGGATGCGGAGTCCCTCATCCCAGAGCTTGGCGCCTCCATCGAGGTTATTTGCGTCGTTGCAACTGCTCGCTCAGCCACATCGCCAGCGATGATGCGACGCTTCAGCAAGATCGTCGCCCCTTTTGACCCGTTAAAGCCGGACAGTACCCGTTGTCCCCAAACTTCGCCCCCGGAGACTTTGGCGCCCCCCCTACGGCTCCCGATAGTAAAGCGGCAGGTAGCGGTAGTAGACTTCGAGCGTCAGGAGATTCAGCGAGGTGACCATAAGTCGTCCGCCATTGCGGCCCCATTGGTCGCCGGCGGGGGACCAACTGCCCCATTTCGTCGGTTGGTTGGGGTCGTCGTCTTGCGAGGCGATGAGCATGTCGCGCATCTTGACGTTCCAGGCTTTCCAGTCGTCGCCGCCGAGATTGTGCATCACTTGCGTGGCGTAATAGTAGTAGTAAACGTCTTTACGCTCCGGCCGGGGCGAATTCGGTTTGATGTGATTGTCGACGGCCTTGATAAGGCGAAAATTCTGCCGGCCCCAACCGCTCAAATACTGCCGGCACAAGAGGGCGACGGCGGTCATCGTCGGCGTCGGGTTGGGGTCGGTGTAGCCCGAGCCTTCCGTGCTGGGGGCGACGACCGAATCGAGAAACGTTTGCGCCTTGCGGAGGGCGATCGGCGGCACATCGAGCCCGGCCAACAAGCCGCTCTTGAGGGCCATAATCTGCCAGCCGCTGACGGACGTATCGCCCGCCTGCCCGGGACTGTAACGCCAGCCGCCCCCTTCATGTTGGGCTTTCAAAATGAAGTTGATGGCGAGCTGAGCCGGCTTCTTCAAACTGTAATCTTGGCTGAGACCGAAGGCCTCGGTGATGGCGATCGTCGCCAGGCCGTGAGCGTACATGTCGCGCGAGAACGCGCCGGTGCGTTTGTCTTGCAGACCGAGCAAGGCGTTGAGAGCTTTATCGATCGCTTTGTCGTAAACGTTGTTGTCCTTGGATGCTTTATGCGTCTTGCCGGCTCCCAGGAACGGGAGCAAACCCAGAGCGGTGCCGGCGACGTCGTTCGCGGTTCCTTTATCAGGAAAATTCCCGTCGAGCCGCCATAAGCCATCGGGCGATTGCACCCGGGCCAGCCATCGCAATCCCTTCGCCACGGCGGCTTCACTGGCGGGAATTCCCTCGCCGTTGTTGAGCAACCGTTCCTTGGTGGCCCCGACGCGGCCGATCATGCCGGTCTTCTTCAGC
>JBAXFO010000445.1:0-4744 GCA_037139885.1 Planctomycetota bacterium | reverse complement strand
CTTGGGTAACGCACAATCGCTTACGGGATTCCTTCATGGAGCGGCCTTCCTCCCCTTGCCGCCGGCCGTGGGCTGCGTGGAAAACTTGAGATTTCGCGTGATGCGCGACGGGAAAACGCGTCTGATCTGTCGGCGAAACGGAAAGCGTCGTCAAGAATTCTCGGACAGGATTGTTCGCATATGTTAAATTATCGCCGTCCGGTGGGGCCCGCGGGCCGAGTTGGACGAAAATTTCCAATCCGTTTCTTCACTCGATTCGTCGAAAGAGTGAAGGTATGAGCAGACTGGCCGTAAGCATGAAGAACCGTCGGCCGAGCGAGGCGCCTTCTGCCGTCGATTGCGACGGGGAAGAGTTCGTTCGCGCGTTTAATGATTGCCGGGCGGAACTGGTCAGCACCCTTTATTACATGCTGGGCAGTCGGGACGACGCGCACGATGTGGCGCAAGACGTGTTCATCAAATGTTGGCGGACGCGTTCGACGCTGGCGGATGTTCGCAACATGCGTGGCTGGATCTTTCGGGTGGGTATGAACGCCGCCAAGGATTTGCAGCGCAACGCCTGGCGACGGAAGGCCAAGATGATTGGCGACGGCATGCCGCCGGAGGAAGTCGGTTCGATCGCGCCGATCGAGATTCTCGTCGAGCGCGAGGAGCAGAGCCGGCTGCGTAAGGCCTTGGCGGACTTGCGCAGCGATGAGAAAGAAGTTTTCCTTTTGAGGCAGAATGGGGATCTGACGTTCGAAGAGATCGCCGAACAGCGCTGCGCCCCGGTGGGCACGGTGAAAACGCAGATGCGTTCGGCTTTGCAAAAGTTACGGCAAGCGCTGCAACAGCCTTGATGCTTGGCGGAACGGAATTCCGGGCAGCTTGAAGGGATAAGGGAGATGACGAAGGTCGGAGACCTGCTCCACGACGGAACATTGTGAGACCATGAACTGCGCCTCCTGCCAAGACCTGTTGTTCGATTTCGTTTTCGGGTTGCTCGATCCGCCCGAAGAAACCGCCCTCCGCGAACATCTCGCTGGCTGCCCCGCCTGTGCGTTGGAATTGGCGAAAGCCAAGGCGGATCAACTCAAGCTCGGTCAGGCAGCCCTGGCGATTCGCGATGTGGCGCCGTTCGCGATGCCGAACGAACCTTTGCCGCAATCTCTGCCGACCGTTTCCGAAACCTTTGCCCAACAACCGGTCAAGCCCGCTCGTCGCGGCGTGCGTCCGCTCACCATCGCCGCGTGGCTGGGAACGGCCGCGTGCTGCGTTGTGGTTGCGGGGTTGTTCGTCTTCCAGCAGCGCGAGCGCGTGGCGGTTCAAGAGAGCCGGGTGGCGACGTTGCTTCGCCAGCGCGAATCGGTGGAGGCGCAGCTGGCGTCGTTGCCGGCGAAGTTTGCGGACGAGCAAAAGCAGATTCCCGAACTCGCCCATAAAGACGCGGTTCAAGTTCATTTGGCGGGGCCCGGTTCGGTGACGCCGGGAGTGTCGGCGAATCCGCAGGTGGCGCTGCGCGATCTCGATGGCGCCATGCGGAGCGGCACGGTCGAAGTGGAATTCCTGCGGCCGCAAGGGCAGGCGATCAAAGCCGGGTCGTATGCGGTCGAAGGCGTGACCGAGATCCCGATTCCTGCGGAATTGGCGGCGACGCCGGGGCCGGTGCAGATTCGTGTCGCCGCTGCGGCTGCGGACGGCAAAGCGGTTGGCGCTCTCAGCGAGACGATGGAGATTCGCCCCGGGGAACAGGCCGGCCATCTGGCGACGAACAAGCTTCTTTATCGCCCGGGGGACAAGCTGCAGGTGCGGGCGTTGGTGCTCGACCGCGTCACCTTGCAGCCGCCGACGACGAAGTCCAAGGTGTCGCTGTCGCTGCTCAATAGCGACGGCCAACCGGTCGTCCCGGCGTTCGACGTGGCGACTCTCGCCGGCATGGGGGCGGGCGAGATCCGTTTGCCCGACAACCTTGGCGAGGGGACGTATACGCTGGAAGCGCGCGGCTCCGGGATGGCGGCGGTCACGCGCCGCATCGAAGTGCTGCCCGCGACCGCGCCGCCGGCCGAAGTGCTCACGCGCAACAACCGTTACCGCGCCGGCGAACCGATCGCGCAATCGGTGCAGATCTTCAACAAGGACGGCACTCCCGCCGCCAATACGCCCGTGTTCGGCAATGCCGTGATCGTCGACCAGAAGGCCGAAGCGCGCCCGACGGCCGACCAACGCAACAATGCGGACAACGCCGGCAATCAGGCGTTTCAAAACGCGGCCCAGAATCGAGCCCCGGTCAACTTCCAGGGGCAGACCGATGCCGCGGGCAAGTATCTCATCCAGCTCCCCGGCGTCGTCGACTCCCAGACCGCACGGCAACAACTGCAAGCCGACATTTCTTACGGCGCCCAGAAGCAGAGCAACGCGAAAGTGCTTCGCGACCTGCAAGTGCAGCCGAGCCAGGTGGTCGTCGAGTTTTTCCCCGAAGGGGGCCGGCTCATCGCGGGGACGCGGAACAAGATTTTCTACCGTGTGCGTGCTCCCGAAGGGGATGCCGTGGCCAACGCTCGCTTCGTCGTCAACGCGGGCGCCAAACGTCTGTTCGATTCCGGGGCCGACGCCAGCGTGGGGTCGTTCGAATTCGTTCCCGAAACCGATACGGCGTATTCGCTCAAGATTCTGTCGCCGCGCCAGGCCGAGATCCGCGATCCGTTCGCTCCGCAGGGCGTGCAAGCGCAGGGGCTGCTCGTGCGCGGCGCTTCGGTGCAGAACGGCGGCGGGCCATTGCAGGTGGCGCTCGAAAATCGCGGTGCGGATAAGCTGGTGCAGATCGTGGCCACCAGCCGCGGCCAGGTGGTCGCCCATGCCCGCATGAATGTCGCCGCCGGAGTCGCGTCGTTGGCGTTGCCGATGTCGGTCGATGGCGTCATCCGCGTGACCGCTCTCGAAGCCAAGGACGGGCAACTCGTCCCCCTCACGGAACGTCTTTTCTTCCGCTCCCCCGCCCGCACGCTCGATATTGCCGTGCAGGCCGATGCGGACAAATCGCAACCGCAAGTGAAGCTCACCGCCAAGGGACGCGACGAACGTCAGCAACCGTTGGCGTTTTGGGCGCTCGCGAGCGTGGTCGACGATCGCTTCCATGGCGACGTTCCCGAAACCAGTCTCTCCGCCCATTTTTTGCTGCTGGGCGATGCGCCGACCGATGTCGATCTTTCGGAACTGCCGATCGTGGGCCTCGATGGGCCGCCGCGCGATCTCGATCTGGCGCTCGGCATCTTCGGCTGGCGTCGGCTCGAAGCTCCGGCTTTGCGTGCGCCGCTGGCCATGGCGAAAGCGCAACGCAAGGTTGAGGCGCCGCGGCCTGCGGAAGTCGCTGCCGGCCCGAGCTTCTATTATCGCGTCGAACCGAGCGTGGCGGAGTTGCAGCAACGGCATGAAAACGACCGGCAGATCGCTCTCGTGCAAGCCGCTCTGAACCGTAAAACGGCCCTGCTTCAAGAACGAACCGATATCGCTGCACAACTTGTCAGCGCCCGCGCCGTCCTCGACGAACTGAGTCTCGATCCCCGCAAACAACTTATGACCG
Source organism: Planctomycetota bacterium (assembly GCA_037139885.1). Taxonomy (GTDB): domain Bacteria; phylum Planctomycetota; class Planctomycetia; order Gemmatales; family Gemmataceae; genus JAIEPT01. Next base: position 1,185 of record JBAXFO010000445.1, on the reverse strand, counting down.
CGCTCGGCAGCCTGGCGTTGGCGCTGCTCGCCGTCGGGGCGCTCGGCATGCTTTTCGGCCTTGCGCAGTTGCTACGCCACCGTACCGCCGGCATGACGTTCGGCGTCTCGTGCGCCTGCCTGGCGGGCTGTCTGGCCCTGCTCGTGTTTCGTTCGGACGATGCGCCGCAGGGACGGGTGACGGAAGTCGCCGCCGCCGCTCGGCCGCTCGATGAATTCCGTCCTGAGATGCGTATGGCCGCGCTCGCTGAGAAGGCGGACGGTTTGCGGCAAGGCCACGTCAAGCTTCAGGAGGCCCGTCCCGCGGATGCCATGGTTCGCGAAAAGGCCGCGGCGCGAGACGAAGGGGATCGTCCCGCGGCAGGGATGGCGGCCGCGGTCCAGGGTGGTTTAGGGCGGGGTGACCAACTGGCGCGTCTGGATCCCGCCAAACACAACTTGGTGCGCGAGCTCAAAGAAGCCGAGATGAATCGCGGCGTCAAAGCCGATGCCGACAAGGCCGCCCGTTCCGTCGCGCTCGAACCAAAGCTGCGGCGTGCGGCCGAGTCGCAACCCGTCGCGACGGGCGCAGGACTCGGCGGCGGGGGCGTGGCGGCGGCGACTCCCGGCGCCATGCCGTCCGTCGCGTCTCCGCTGGTCACGAGCGAGTCGAACGGCAAATCGGCCAAAGGCGCGGCCCAGCCCGGAGCCGTCGCCCCCCGCATCGCGGCTCCCCAGGCCCCCGCGAACCTCGGCAAGGAACAACGTGAGGAGCAGAAAAAACAGCTCGCGGACGGCGCGGCGGTACGCGTCAACCTCGATCAACTCCCGCGCGAGTTCGGCGCGCGGCGCTCGCAAGAACTCGCCGACCCGGCCACGCTCTTTTGGAATCCCGCGTTGTTCGTGCCGTCGACGGGCGTCACGTTCCCCATCGATCTGCCGTCCCTCGCCGCTCGCTACCGCGTCCTCTTCCTGGGCCACACCGAAGATGGCCGGCTCGGGATTTATGAGGGGGCGCTGAACGCGAAATGACGCAGTGGTCGATGGTGGGAAGGATCGCGATGATGGCGGCGGGGTACTTGTCCTGGCCGACGATCGAACCCAATGCGGCGTTGCGGACATTCGGGTCGAGGCCTGCAAGGGCTCGTGCAGGGGGAGGAAGGCCGCTCCAAGAAGGAATCCCGTAAGCGATTGTGCGTTACCCAAG
>JBAXFO010000444.1:0-4746 GCA_037139885.1 Planctomycetota bacterium | reverse complement strand
TGTCGCCCTCGGGGCCAACCCGAAGATCAGCCTGCCGCCGGGCGAAGCGGGGCGGCAGCTAAAGCCGAAAAAGTGAGCGATTCGTACGACATTTACGACAGCCACGAGTTCGTAAAACACTACGCCAAGATATCGGCGATGACGTGGCCGTGGACATCGGTAAGTCGGCGTTCGATGCCGTTGTGGTAATAGCTCAGGCGTTCGTGATCGAGGCCGAGGAGGTGGAGAATCGTCGCGTGCAAATCGTAGATGGTCGCGACATCGGCTACGGCGCGGTGGCCGAAGTCATCGGTGGCGCCGTGGCTGAAGCCGGCTTTGACGCCGGCGCCGGCGAGCCAACAGGTGAAGCCGTGCGGATTGTGGTCGCGGCCACTGGCCCCGCGCTGAAACGTCGGCATGCGGCCAAACTCCGTGATGAAGGCGACCAGTGTGTCGTCGAGCAGACCGCGGCGTTTGAGATCGCGCAGCAGGCCCGCGGCAGGCTGATCGAGAATTGGGGCGTGGACGTTGTATTGCGAGACGAGGGTTTTGTGGCCGTCCCAGTTGCCGACGCCCTCTCCCATTGCATACGCGCCGTTGAAGAGTTGCACGAAGCGAACGCCGCGTTCGAGCAGGCGGCGCGCCAGGAGGCAATTCCGAGCGAACCCGGCTTTAAGGCGATTGGGATCGTCGACGCCGTAGAGATTGCGAGTCTCGGCGGTCTCATCCGCGAAGTCGACGACGCGAGCGGCTTCGATCTGCATGCGTGCGGCCATCTCGTAGCTGGCGATGCGCGCCGCCAGCTCGGAGTCGCCGGGGTTTCGATCGAGGTGGCGTTCATTGAGTAAACGCAGAAACGACTGAGTGGCGTCGTCAGTCGCGGGGGTGATTCGTGCGGGACGGGCCAGATGCGGAATCGGTCGATCGGCGCCGAACGGCGTGCCCTGGAAGACCGCGGGCAAGAAGGCCGAGTTCCAGTGGTTCGGTCCCGCTTGCGGCACGCCGCGAGGATCGGGAATGGCGACGAAGGCCGGCAGATCCTGGCATTCGCTCCCCAACGCGTACGAGACCCAACAGCCGATGCCGGGGAAGCCATCGAGAATATAGCCGGTGCTCATCTGATTTTCGGCGGGGCCGTGCGTGTTGGAGCGGGCCGTCATCGAATGGATGAAGCACAAGTCGTCAGCGAGTTCCGCAAGGTTGGGCAGGAGATCGCTGATCATCTTGCCGCTTTGACCGCGGGGGCGAAATTGCCAGAGCGGGCGGACCAGATTGCCTTGTTGTCCCTGGAACGTCACGAGGCCTTCGGCGCCGGGCATCGGCATATTGTGGCGGCGAACCAACTCGGGTTTGTAGTCGAACGTGTCGACGTGACTGATCGCCCCCGAGCAGAAGATGGCCAGCACTCTCTTGGCCTTGGCGGCGTGATGCGGTTGCCGAGACGCGAATGGCCGGGCAGCGTCGATTCGCGGGCGAATCGGGCCGGCGCTGTCCTGGGAGAGCAAACGGTCGCTGGCGAGCAGGGAGGCGAGAGCGATGCCGCCGAGCCCCGTCGAGGCACGGCCGAGAAAGCCGCGACGATTCAAAAGGTTCAGTCCGATGGGTGTGGCGTTCATAAAAACTCTCACGGCGACACGTCGTCGGCAGGTTAAGCAACGCGACGCCCGGAAGACTAGTTCACGTACAGAAACTCGTTGGCGCTGAGGATGGCCCGGCAAAACGAGGCTAAGCCATGATCGCGGATCAGGGCGTGTGCCGCGGCGAGTTCCTCATCAACGGGGAGACGGCCAAACGTCAATCGGAAGGCGCGGCGAACCTGCATGGACGGGTCGACGCCCACTTCGGTTCGCAGGCGTTCCGCGAAGTAATCCGACTGCTGCAACATGAAGGGGCTATTGAGCAGATTGAAAGCCTGCAATGGTGTGGTGCTGCTGGTGCGGCGCGGGGCGACTTGGCCCGCGTCGGGACAGTCGAACGCGCCAAACGTGTCGTCGAGTTGCATGCGCGGCCTGGCCTGGTAGACCATGCGACGAAATTCCTCCGCGCCGAACATCTTTCGAGGCGTATAGACCTTCACGTAATTGTTGTTCGGTTCGAATAGATCAAACCCCGGGCCGCCCGCCTTGAGATTGAGTTGGCCCGTAACGGCGAGGACGGCGTCTCGGAGTGGCTCGGCTTCGAGGCGACGAGGCGGATAGCGCCAGAGGAGCCGCGTCCCCGCATCCACGGAATTCGACTTGGGAATAACGCGAGAATCCTGGCGGTAGGTCGCGGAAAGGCAAATGAGTCGGTGAACTCGCTTGAGGCTCCAGGCCTGGGCGGCAGGATTCTCGCCGGGGCTGACGAGTTCGCTCGCCAGCCAGTCGAGCAATTCCGGATGCGAAGGCCGGCCGCCATTGATGCCGAAGTCCGAAGGCGTGGAGACGATGCCGAGGCCAAAGTGATAATGCCAGAGCCGATTGGCGATGACGCGGGCCGTCAGCGGATGTTTGACGTCAGCAATCCAGCGGGCCAAGGCGAGTCGTCGTTCTCGCTCTGGAGCGTTCGCGGGGAGATCGAACGCGCTGCCGAACTCCGTCAACGAACCCGGTGCGACGACCTCCTTCGGCTGCGTCGCATCGCCGCGATGCAGCCGACGCGTCGGCTCGGGTTGTACGAAGTTGCCGGCGTAGGCGACGCGTTTTCCCTCTTCAGAAAGCGATGCCTCGATGCGGCGCAGTTCGGCGAGCAACGCCTCCCGCTGCGGCGACGGCTGAGGCAGCGGCGGCCGGCGAAACGCAAATTGGTCGCCGCTGCCTGCGACCTGTTTCCAGTTTTTCGCGTCAAGCGATACATCGATGCGATAACCGGTTGCGATGCGATCTTGATACTTGGGCGGCATTTCGCGGTCGCGGCTCCAGACGACGCGATCGACCGCGCACGGTTTCGAAAACTCGATCTCGATCCAGCCTCGCCCCTTCTCGTTCGAGATCCAACTCCGCTCATTGCCGTAGACGCCGTCGTTGATGTGTTCGAGTTTGTGAAAGGAGTTGTTTGGAAACGTTCCCGAAGCCTTTGCCTTGGCGCCGGTCGACGCCAGCGCGACATTGCGAGGCATCGGTTCGGCTGTGAAGACCTCCAATTCGTCGATGCACGGCTCGTCCGATGACGCCAAGATCGTGAAGCGAACGAACTTGGCTTCCACCGGTTCGAAGCGATCGACGTTTCGCCCGGCGACCACGGCGGGGCGCATCGTCGTCGAGTTGGCATCGATCGGCCGCGCCGTTGGCTCGAATGCGTCCAGCCGGTGGCGCAACGATTCGATCTCGCGGCGTCTACCCTCGACAACTTTCGACGACGAATCGGCGATCGAGCGGTCGCCATGTTGCACGCCTTCGAGGCATGCCTTCATGCGGTAGTAGTCGGTTTGAGGAATCGGATCGAACTTGTGGTTGTGGCAACGGGCGCAACCGACCGTGAGGCCGAGAAAGACGCTGGTGGTGGCGCCGATCATGTCGTGCAGTTCATCGGCGCGCTGCTGCGCGGTGAGCACGGGATCGGGGCTTTTGACCTGATCCCACGGTCCCGCGACGAGGAAGCCGGTCGCTTCCGGCGCGCCGAGAGAATCGCCGGCGATTTGCTCGCGGATGAATTGATCGTAGGGCTTATCGTCGTTGAACGCGCGGATGACATAGTCGCGATAGCGCCAGGCATTGGGGCGATTCTGATTCATTTCGAAGCCGTTGCTCTCGGCGAATCGGACCACGTCGAGCCAGTGCCGCGCCCAGCGTTCGCCGTAGTGCGGAGATGCAAGCAGGCGATCGACCAGTTTCGCATAGGCATCGGGATCGCGGTCCAGCACGAACGCGTCGATCTCTTCCGGTGTGGGTGGCAGACCGATCAAGTCGAACGACACGCGCCGAATGAGCGCTGCGCGGCTCGCCTCGGTCGACGGCTCAAGCCCCGCCTTGTCAAGTCCGGCAAGAATGAAGCGGTCGATCGGGTTCCGCACCCAGGCCGCGTTCTTGACGGCGGGAATCTCCGGACGAGCGACAGGTTTAAACGCCCAGTGATTCTTGCTCCCGTCCAGCGCCTCGGATTTGGCGGCCTTGTCCGGTGGCCACTTCGCCCCTTGGTCGATCCAGCGACGAATCGCATCGATCTCGGCAGCCGTCAGCGCCGGCCCCTCGCGTGGCATCTTCTTGCCTGGGATCCTGCCGGCGATCATCTTGAAAAGCGAACTTTCGTCGCTCTTGCCCGGCACAATCGCTGGCCCGAATTCCTCGCCGCCCTTGAGCGCATCGGTCTGCCGATCGAGGCGCAATCCGCTCCGCTGTTTCTCGGGGCCATGACAGCGAACGCACTTGGCGTCGATGATCGGCCGAATCTCGCGATCGAACGTGACCGCCTCATCCGCCATCGATTTCAGCGCAACGAAGTGGAGTCCACCCAACATGAAGGTTATGGTGAGCAGTCGTAGAGATCGCGGACAGAAAGAGCCTCGCATGCCGAACATCGATCAGACACCCTTTCCCACGTAGATGCCTTGGGAATGACGAATCAACCTCAAGGTAAAATGTACCCCGGCGAAGCGTTGCAAGCAACAGCCGAGCGCACGCCGATGCCGTTCGTCTACGCGTCGCTGATCAAGTTGATCCTGTTCGTGTATCTCGCGTCGTTGCCGTTCGTCCTCGTCAGCAAAATGGGCTTCGCGGCCCCGCTGGTGGTGGCGGTCGTCGCGTTCGGTATGCTCGGCATCGAAGAAGCAGGCGTCGACATCGAGAATCC
>JBAXFO010000443.1:0-4753 GCA_037139885.1 Planctomycetota bacterium | reverse complement strand
CTTCAAATGCGTGGAACCCCCCTTGCTCGAAGAATTAATGCGCCGCCTTCAAGACAACCGCTGGGTCGCCGCCCAATGGCTCGGCCTGAATCGCGCGACCGTTCGCAAAAAGCTGGCTCGCTATAACTTGCAGTGAGAACCGGCTGTTCGATGGTGCGCTGCGACCAATTGTTCACCTGTCGTTCGTCTTCCTGGATGATGCGATCGCTCGCCGTTTGCCGCGTGACGTGGACGTTCGCAAGCCTGTGTCTTTGAACGACCCGCAATTCGTCGAGGCGGCTCGCGTCCTGGCGGAAAAGCTCTTCGCCGAGCCCGACACCCCGGCCCGCGTGACGAAGGCGTTTCGCCTGGCGACCAGCTGGCTCCCTGCGGCAAAAGAACGCGACATCCTTTGCCGACTTTACGAAGAGCAACGGACCCGTTTCGCCAATCAACCGAACCAGGCCCTCGCGTTCGTGAACATCGGCGATCGGCCGCTCTTCGTCCTGCCGGCCATCTATTCCTGGTTCGAGCCCAAGACCCTCCCCGGGACGGCAGTTTGACGACGGACCAAACGGATAATTCCTGTCGAATCCGGAGTTTGAGGGTGGACTACGGCTTGTCCCGCACGGGGGCGAGTCCACCCGGCCGCTCATGCGGCTCGGCGTGCCGCTTCATACCAGAGTTCTTGGAAATCGCTCTTGGAATTGACGCAACGGCGACACAAAATCTTCATCGAGTCGACGTAGAAATAACCTCTGTTCCCGAGCAAGTCGCTCGCGAGGCAGCAACATTTGAGGATTCAGCAATGACAAAGAGTCGTCGACAAGGTTTCACGTTGGTCGAACTGTTGGTGGTGATTGCCATCATTGGCGTTTTGATCGGGCTCCTTCTGCCGGCCGTTCAAGCCATCAGGGCTCGGGCGGTGGCCATGCAATGTCAAAACAATCTCAAGCAAATTGGCCTGGCGTGGCACAATTTCTACGGCGACAACAAGCGCTTCCCGACGAGCGGCGAAGGCGTCGCCTTGACGGATGCCCAGGCCGCCCCCCGGGTGGACGGCGCCGCGGTCGGCGTTGGCAACACCGGTTTCGACACCCTCTCGATGTTCACCGCGATTCTCCCCTACATCGAACAGGGCGAACTTTATAAGAAGTACGACATCACCCAGAACTACAACGCATCGGTCAACCAGGTCGCTTCGAAGAATGCCGTTCAATCGTTTCTTTGCCCCAGCAACGGCATTCGCCCGCAAAGCGGCGTCGACTCCGAAGGCTACGGCTACACCGATTACATGCCCATCGCTTACGTCGATCTCGTCGACGCCGTCTCGGGAACGCTGCGCGATCAGAACTGGCCCGCCCTCGTCGCGGGCGGCAAGAAGCGCTCCGGCGCTCTGCGTCTTGGCGGCAGCACCCACGGCGATATCGCCGATGGTCTGTCCAACACCATCGGCCTGACCGAGGACTGCGGTCGCGGCGAGACCTTCAAAACGGAAAAATACGTCGATCCCGTGGCGGGCGGGGCTCGCAAGGGCTGGCGCTGGGGGGAATCCGACACCGCCAATGGCATTTCCGGGCCGCCAAGCGCCACCGTCGGCGCTCAGATCATCAACAATAACGCCACCCCGTTTGGCGGCACGAGCACGTGCCCGTGGACTGCGAACAATTGCGGCGTCAACGATGAACCCTTTAGCTTCCACCCCAACGGCGTTCATGCCCTCTATATGGATGGCCACGTCGGCTTCCTGAAAAACAACATCACCAACATCCAGCTGCGTCAACTCCTGACTCCGTCGGATGGCGATGGCTCGCCCGCGTTCGATTATTGATCGTCTTCGTTGCCAACTTCGCTCGACTGGCTTGGCTGACTTCCCGCGGGATGTTCAGCCAGGCCAAGTCTCGTTTCCAAAGACCTTTCGAGAGCGCCTGCCATGCTGCGCCTGTCGTGCTTCGCGTTGTTCGTTGCCGGGTGCCTCGGTTCGACCGGTTGCGACGCGGATCCCAATGCCGCGTCGGCCAGCAAAGGCAAGAAGATCCTGATTTGCCCTGAGTGCCGCCTCGAGTACGCCTACTCCGATCTTCTCGTCGGCAAGCCGTGCCCACAATGCGGTCCGAAGGGGAAAAAACTGGAAGTCGCCATCTTCGGCGAAACGCCGACCCCCGTATGGCAAAAGGCAATCGCCATCGGCTTGGTGGCGATCGTCGTCGTTCAGGGCTCGATTTTGTTCTGGCTGAGCCGGCGCGGCCGGAAGCGAAAGCAAGCCGCCCGTGCGGCCGATCCCGTGCTGCATTGTCGTTGTCCCTATTGCAAGCGTAAGTACAAGTACCATGCCCATAGTTCCGGCCAGGGCGTTGTTTGCCGGCAATGTAAAACCGCGTTTGTCTTTCCCGGACTCGAGCCCACCGGCGCGGAATCTTGAAACCCGTTTAACTGGACGAGATCGACCATGGTTACTGAAACGCCCGAGATTCTGTCCGAAAACGCGCCCACGCCCGCCGAAATGGCGGCCGAACGGCTCGAAAGCGGACTCGCGAATGCCCGGATCGCCCATTACGACCAGGCGGTTTTTCATCTGACCCTCGGCCTTCAGTGCGATCCCGACAACATCGACATTCTCTTGGCCCGCGCCAACGTCTATCGACTTCTCTGCGAACACGAAAAGGCGATCGCAGATCTCGACAATGCCGTGCGCTTGCAACCGGAAAATCTCGTCGCCCTGCTCGAACGCGCCCAAATCCATCGTTTGACGGGCCAATTCGACAGGGCGATTGAAGATTGCGATCGCGTCCTCGCGCTGGAGGCACGGCACAACAAGGCCATGGCTCTCCGCGCTCAAGTTTGGAGCGACGCCGGCGAATGGGAAAAGGCCGTCGCCGACAACACCGTCGCCATCGCACTCGAACCGAAAGACGCCTGGACGCTGTTTCATCGAGCCAAAGCACAGCTGAGCTTGCGGCGTCTCGACCTGGCGCTGGCCGACCTCAATCGCGTGCTCGTCTTGATGCCCGACCACATCCTCGCCCTTTTGCAACGCGGCGAACTCCATCGCTTCAACGGCCGCACCGGACCCGCCCTCCGCGACTTCGACGACGCGCTGCGCATCCAACCCGACAACGCCCATGCCCTCTGCAAACGCGGGCAAACGTTCGAGACGCGCGGTTCCCTCGCCATGGCGCTCGCCGATTTCTCCGAGGCGATCCGCTTCGACCCGGAAAACGTCCATTATCTTTACCTCCGCGGCAGTCTGCGGCGCCGCCTCAAAGATTATGTCGGCGCCGCCGAGGACATCGAGAACGCGCTTGAATTGCAAGACAATCATGTCGGCTGCTACTTTCAGCGAGGCAAACTCCGCCTCGCTCAGGGCGACTGCCGCGACGCGCTCGACGACCTCACCATCGCTGTCGACAACAACCCTCGCTTCGCCAGCGCCCACCTCGATCGCGCTCTCGCCTTTCTCATGCTCCATCAGTTCGCCGACGCCATCGAAGAATGTGACGCCGCCATCGAGGCGGAGGTGCGCACCGCGGGGGCCTACCTGTTTCGCGGCATGGCGCTCGTCCGCGCAGGGCAGGCCAAACGCGCCCTCGCCGATTTCTCGCAAGCCCTGCAATTGGACGCCGACTTCTATCCCATCTATCAGGAGCGAGCCTCGGCATGCGCCCTGATCGGCGATTGGCCGCGTGCCCTCGAAGACTTGTCGCAATGCTTGGCGTACGATCCGGAGAATGCGTCCGTCTATCTGCAGCGAGCGCTGATTCACGCCGTCGCCGGCCGTGCCGCCGAGGCATCAGCGGACTTCGAACGCGTTTGCCAACGTGCACCGCGGTCGCTCCTCGTCGAGGCGCTGCACGGCAATCCGAGCGTCCATTCCCCGCTGTTTGCCATGCTCATCGACGATCTCGATGGCGTTCGCCCCAAAGTTGTCAAACCGAAAGCCCGCCCTGCCCCGGCGGAGCAGCCGACGGCCGAGAAGAATCGAACCGCGCTCGCGAGCGGGCCACGGCCGACGTCGCTTGCCGTCGCCCCTGTTGCCGACCCCCTTCCCGAAACGCCGGCCCCGACCATCGGCGCCGAGTTGGATCATCTCTTTGCGACGATTCCCGACACCCCGGCGTCCGAACAGAAACCGTCGCCAGCGCCGCCCACCAAACTGCGCCGAACCGAAACGCCCGCAGCGCCATCGCCTTCGCCTTCGCCTTCGCCTTCGCCTTCGCCAAAACCTGCACCCGTCACGACGTCGATCAAGCCCCCCGCAACCCCAGCGCCTGTCAAGCCGCCGATCGATCCGATCCCGTTTGCAGCGCCTGCGAGCAGCGCCAACAAAGCGACGGAAACCCAGGTGCACACCCCCGCCGTGCCAACGATGCCGGCGCTTCCGGCGTTGCCTTCGTCCGGCAGCTCGAACACCGCCGACTTCGCGAGTTGCCCGATCTGTCGTCATTTTGGGAAACCCGCCGAAGTGCTGTCCGACGGCCGGGCACGATGCGCCAATTGCAATGCGTCGTTCCTCTCACGCGGCGCCAAAATGGCTCCGACGCCCAAGTCAAACCCGATGGCTGCGGCGAAGGCGACGCGCCCCGCCAAGCCGAGCGACGACGATGAACCCACGCCGCCATGGCGCACGCGGACGCCCTACGCAATCGCGGGCGTGGCCATCGTTTTGCTGGCGGCCGGCTTTTTCTTCTTCGGCTCCTCCGGAAACACCACGGCCGACGGCGTCCCGTCCTTCGCGAAGATTTCCGCCGTCGAACTTTATCAAGAATTCACGCTC
>JBAXFO010000442.1:0-4753 GCA_037139885.1 Planctomycetota bacterium | reverse complement strand
CCATTGGGAGATGGACTCGACATCGGCGGCGGCGGTCGCGAAAACACCTGAAGTTCGCGTTCGACGAAACGCAATTGCAGCGCCGGGGCCGGTCCGAGCGTCAGCGCTGGGGCGTTGTCGAAATTGGAAACGATGGCGAAGCGCAATCGATAGACCAATCGCCCCGCTTCTTCCGCCGTCCAACCCGCGAGCCGCACCAGGTACGTTCCTGTGTCGAGAGAAATGATAAGGGACTGATTCGATTGAGAAGAGAAAAGGAACGACGAGATGAGCGTACCGGCCAAATCGGTGACGGTAATCGTCATCCCGATCGGCAAATCGATGCCGCTCAAGTCCAGCACGTATTGCTGAAGCTGCAGCACCTGGAACTTGAAGGTGTCCTCATTGTCGGCGGGGCTTCCGGCCGCTCGTGCGGAGAAATCCCTGGTGACGACGACACCCGCCTGCAACTCCTTCGGAAACAAAATTCCCAAGTCTTGCGGCTCTGCCGAGGAATCATTGGGCTCTTCGGCGGAGCGTTCGAGCGGATTGCCGTCGATTCCGCGCAGCTCTCCTGCGACTGTGAACGCCACGACATAATCGCCGGCCGGATCATTGCCCACAAGCGGCTGGCCGGCCATGTCGGTGAGTCCCAGCGACCCGGCAAGGTGCAACGTATAGGCGCCGTTGACCAGGCCGTCCATCATCATGAATGTCGCAATGTTCGTGCCCTGATCGAACGAGATGAGGCGCGGATAGTATTTGACGCCGTCGGCGTCTTGCACGAAGACGGCCGCCACGGTTTGTTGCGAACCCTGCTCGAACGCCTGAAAGAACAACGGTTGCAAGTTCATCATCTCGCTGAACTGCACGACCAGCATCCCCGGCGGACCATTCACGATGTCGCCTCCGGCCGGATTGACCGCCACAACGGTGGGGGCCTCCCCGTCGGGGTGGACGATCAGGTTTAAAACATAGGGCCCCGTGCTGAACCCAGCCGTGCCGCTGTGCGCGATTTTCGGATCGAAGATGCCGTCGGTTCCCGGTTCGAATCCCAGGGAGGTCGTGGGCGTGTTGAAGTTGGTGGACACGGCGACGTAGTATTCCCCTTCCGTCAAGCCGACGAAAAGAGCCGGGTCTGAGACCAAGACAGGTGAGCCGGCAGCCGTCGCGGTGGTGTTGCCCGTGTTGTGGTTGCCGCCGACGAAAATCAACTGGTGCGTGGTCGGGTCCATTCGATAAAGGCTGACCCCCGGATCGAGCGGCGAACCGATGCGGCCGGCGAACACCTCGACGGCGAAGGCAAAACTTCCTGACCCACTGATGTGAAAGCGGTACATGTCGACGTCGGACGATGGGTTGACGTATCCGTTGGGACCGTTCGGATCGTAATAAGGATCGTCACCGATCGCTCCAGTGATTTGCACCAAGGAGTCCGAAGGCAGTTCGCCCAGATCGCATGCAAAGGGCGCGGTATCGTCGGCGCCCCCTTGAGGGTTCGTTTGGGACTCGATCCCTGCAATCTGAAACGTGGAGGCGAAATCTTGCCCGAGGGGATGCTGCGCGTCCGCGCCAAGGGGAGTGCCGCTGGGATTGGTCAGCACAAAATCGCCAAAGCTGGCGTCTCCCTGAAGATAGATCTTGTAGCTGCCCCTCTGGAGCGGCGCCGCCGGCGTGAGTTGAAGCTCCATCAACCCCGCTGAGTAATTGACCGAAGTGAGGTAAATATCTTGATCGGAACCGTCGCCGAAGGCGCCGCTTGCGTTATAGATCAAGCGGATGTTGCTGCCGGGGTTCAGCGTGCCCGGATCGAGCGGCGCATCCAGATCAATGCGAACCACCATCGGCGAACTGGCAAGCGACGCATGAGCGGCGGGATCGGTGACCAGAACGGCCGGTCCATCGCCAACGCTTTTCGCGAGCGCGGTCGCATCGACGACCAGGCTGTAAGCCCCAGTTTCGCCGTCGTAGCCGGAGTCGGCGAGGAACGGATTGAAGAAATGATTCCCGGCGCCGCTGATCGCCACTGCGTACGTGCCGGCCGCCAGATCGCGCTCGAAGCCGCCGACCGCCGCATCGTCCGCGGTTTGCTGCAACAGTCGCGTGCCGCCAACCGCGAACGGATCGCTGAAGTCGTACGGATCGGGATTGGAAACGTAGAGGCCGAGAACGGGACGCGGCCCCCCGTCTTGCCCGACAATCGTCAGGTTCACGCGCGTCGGCGCGACCAGAGTGAAGCTGTACCAGTCGACATCCGCGGCCCCGCTCGGCCCATTGCCGATGAGTCCGAGCACTTCGACACGCGGTGTAGCGCTCATGTCGCCCAAATGTTGAGCCATGCTCACGATGTCATTCGGGTCGACCTCGATGCGAGGAAGGATCAAGGACGCGCCCCCGAGAATGCTCATCATGCACCGGCCGTCGAGCGCCTCGACGGCCGGCCGAAATCGGCGTTCTCGGCGCGACAGCTTCCCTTGGCGCTTCGACTTATGCCTGACCTTGAAGAAATGGTTCATGATTTCACTCGGAGCGAGCCGAGAATTCCTTCTTCCTTCGTGGAACTCGTGGCGAGGCTCGCGAAAAAGTCCCTGATCGACTTCTTGTCGCTGTGTTGCACCTGAATGAAATCGACCTCGCGTTTTTCTTCGTGGGTGAAGTAGAAGTCCACCGCATTGGCGACGGCAAGAACGACTGGCGTATTCGGAGCGGCCCAAAAGGCGACCAGGCTTTGCGATTCGTGCGCATCGGTTGCGAGGTGGATCGGCCCACGGATGTCAACGAGTGCGTCGGGATCGGGCGACGTGTAGAGGTCCGTGTTGATCGAATAACGTCCCATGAAAACGCCCTGGGAATCGCCGGCTCCGTTGCCGCTCCAGATGATCGTCAAGTGGCCGTGCCTGTCCATCGCGGCCGCGGGAGCGACCTGATCGCCCGCTGTGGTCGTGTTGATGCCGAAGTCGTCTTCATGGGGATCGCCGGAAGAACCGAATTGCTGGCCGAAGATGCCCCAGCCGCTGCCGTCCTGTCCATAGCTGGCCCAGGTGACGATGAAGCCGCCGTAATTGTCGGTCGCCACGGACGGCGTCTTCTGGTCGCCGAACAATTTCGCATCGACGATGAACTCATCCTCAAGGGGGGAGCCGTTGACGTCGAAGCGTTGACCGTAAACGCGATCGCTGAGGCCCAAGAGGCCGCTGCTCGTCCAGACCGCCACGAAAGTCCCGTTCGCAGCGATCGCTCCGCTGGAATCCTTTTGATCGCCGACCGTGGTCGTGTTGATACGGAACTCGCTCCCCTGAGCGACACCGGCGGCGTCGTAGCGCTGAGCGTAAACTCCCCAGGAGCGATACGCATCCTGATCGAAGCTCGACCAAGTGATGACGAAGTCGCCGTCGACACCCATGACGGCCGACGGCTCCTTTTGATCGCTTGTCGGCGTGGTATTGGCGCGAAACTCCCTCCCCTGCGCTGCGCCCGCGGCATTGAAGCGCTGAGCGTAGACTCCCCAGGAATTCGTCGCATCCTGGTTGTAGCTCGACCAGGCGACGACGAAGTCGCCGTTGCTCGCCATCGCGGCGGTCGGCGAAGTTTGGTCGCCGACGGTCGTGGTGTTGACTTTGAACTCGCTTCCCTGAGCGGCGCCGGATGCGCTGAATTGTTGGGCATAAACTCCCCAACTATTGTTTGCGTCTTGGTTGAAGCTCGCCCAGGCGACGACGAAGTCGCCATTGCCCGCCATCGCCACCGTTGGCGACGTCTGGTCGCCGCTGAGCGTGGTGTTGACGCGGAACTCGCTCCCTTGAGCCACGCCGGACGAATTGTAGCGTTGGGCGTAAACGCCCCAGGAATTGTTCGCGTCCTGATTCCGGCTCGCCCAAACGACGACGGTATTGCCATTGAGATCGACCGCCATCGACGGCTTCGCGTCAACGGTGGTTTGATCGCCGGCGGTCGTTGTGTTGACCATCGTTTCGGATGTATATGCCAGTGCCTGGCCGCCGCCGGCCGTTAACGGGTTGCCGTTGGCGACCTGGGTGTTCGGATAGCTGATGGTCGGGTCGGCTCCCACTCCCATGTTGAGCACAAGGCCATATTTCCCCGTCTTGAACTGCCCAGCGCTGTCGAGGCTGGAGACCTTGACGTACCAGACTTGCCCGGCAGCGATCGTGTAGCTCGTCGATGCCGTGCCTCCCCACGTCGCCGAGTTATTGGTCGCTTTGAGCTGGTTGCTGCTGTTGTAAATCTCGATCTTGGGATCGAGCATGCTCAGGCCCGTCGCCACCGCTCGCACAGTCAGCGTCGTCGCGCTCCCCGCTGGCGCCGTGAATTTGTACCAGTCGACTTCCGTTCGAGTCGTCAGATCCAGATCCGCGACGAGAGCGGCCTTGCTGGCGCCGTCGATCGTGGCCGTCAGATCCGAGGCCGTGGCGAATGTTTCGTTGGACGCCGCGACGTCGTAGCTGTCCTTGGCGCGGGCCAAATCGACGCTGTAGATGTTGCGGATGCCGTTGATGTCGTCGTTCGTCAGGGCCGGCAGCGAACCCTGATAGGTGGAGCTCATCATCGAACCGACCGCGCCGTGATAGAGACCCAGCGAGTGCCCGAACTCGTGCGACGCCACGGCGAACAAGTCATACGCCGAACCGTTGATGTTGAACCCGCGGCCTGTGTTGAAGGTGATGTCGCCCGCAAGCGAGTAGTTGTTGACCGGAGGCGGCATTGGTGTGCTCCCCAAAAAGTGGTCCACATGTTATGAGAGTCTCTGAGGCCCGGA
>JBAXFO010000441.1:0-4753 GCA_037139885.1 Planctomycetota bacterium | reverse complement strand
GCACCGGCATGCGGCACACCCCCGGCGTCGCCCAGGCGATGTTCGCCTCGCTCGCCGAAGCGGGCGTCAATTTGAAAATGATCACCACGGGCGACATCAAAATCTCCGTCCTCGTGGACAAGGTCGACGGCGTCAAGGCGCTGCGAGCCGTGCATCAAGCGTTCGGGCTCGACAAGGTCCGCCCCGGCGCCGGCGCCCCGATCGCCGGCTCCGCGGCCAAGATTCAGCAAGGCCCGCCTTCGGCTCAGGATCTCACCGACAAAGACCTGTCGCAAATCGCCCAGCGCATAAGCAGCATGGAAGACATCGTCGTGAGCGATGTGCTCCTCAGCACCGATCAAGGCCGCATCACGATCTTCGACCTGCCCGGCCGCCCCGGCGCCTGCTCACGCATGTTCCAGGCCGTGGCCACCGCGGGCATCAGCGTCGACATGATCGTGCAAAACGTCTCCGGCCCCGACCGAGCCGTCCTCTCCTTCAGCGTCCCGCACGCGGACACGAAACGAGCGCTCGACGTGACCACGCGCGAAGCGAAGTCCTTCGACCCCAACATCAAAGTCGTCGCCGAACCCGACATCGCCCAGGTCGTCGTCCTAGGCGTCGGCATGCGGACCCACACCGGCGTCGCCCGCCGCATGTTCGGCGCTCTCGCCGAACGAGGCATCAACATCAGCATGATCAACACCAGCGAAGTCCGACTCAGCGTCGTCGTCGAAAAAGCCCAAGGGCCCGAAGCTCTCGCGGCTTTGAAGGCGGCGTTTCAGGTGGGGTAGCGATGTCTTCGCGAGCCGGCCGGGTTTATCCCGCCGGGACAAGCCCGGCGGCTCGCCTCAACCGAAACTTGAGCCTCGATGATGCGCTAACGCGCCGCAAGCGCTGGCTGAGCTGTCGAACCAGGGCTCGGCAGAGCTTTACGGCGGATGCGTTCGAGCGCTGCGATCACGAGGTCGGCGGCTTCCGCTACGGAGAAGCGGGCGGCGTTCAGCAGCAGGTCGTAGTTGGCTGGGTCCGTGGGATCCATCGGAAAGTGGTTCGTGACGAACCGATTGCGATCCCGGTCCGTGGCTTCGACCCGGGCGGCGGCGTCCTTGGGCGAGGTGCCGTGCTCGTGCTGCACCGCGGCGATGCGATGGGCGAGGGGCGCCACGACACGCACGCGGAGCGTCGTGGCGAGGGGCAAGGCGCAGACTCCGCCCCGTCCGACGATGACGCACGAGCCGATCTTCGCCAGGGCCAGAAGCGTTTCCATCAGATGGCGGAAATACTTCGCTTCGCTCACCGCCGGCGCCGCGGAAAAGGTCGCCAGGCTTTCTTCCAACCAGCCGGGTTGCCGTTCATCCACGCATTCGAGCAGCGAGCGACGGATGCCCAGGTCGTCCGCGATTCGCTGCGTCAGTTCACTGTCGTAAACGGGCCAGCCCAGGCGATTGCCGACTTCGCGGGCGATCTCGGCGCCATAAGTCCCCGCCTGACGGCTGAATGCGATGGTGAACGCATCCCGTTTCGCGTCCCCTGGAGCCCGGTCGGGATGGTCTTGCCGCCAATGTTGCTCGGCCTTCGCCAAAGCTTCGGAGACGCGTTCCGTGGAAAGGTAGTAATTCATGATCCGACTCCTCAGTCCCGAAGGAGATCCCGCGACTGTGGCAAAGGATGTGTGACAATCCCGAATCGCTTTCGAGCAGGAATTATGCACGCAATGATCGTGCCAATCCCGGTTGACAGCCGATTGACCGAAGATTCCGCGGCCGCGCCGATTATCTTGCGAATGGCGCTCGCGACCGAAACCGAAACGGAGCAATTTCGACGAGACGCGTGCGGAAACAGCACACTTCTTCCGAGGACTCGCCTGGGGTACGGCGAACGTCGCCGGTGGGGAAACCAATAGACCGATAGCGTCGCTTGAATGAGCCCTGCATCGGGAGCATGGAATATGGCCGCGGTGATCCAATTCGTGCTCGCCAACTTTACCCTCACCTTCCTGGTCCTGGGCCTTCTCGCGTCTGCGGTCGCGCTGGGGCGGAAGTCGGGGACGCGGACGGGGGCCGTCGTGGTCGAGGCCTTGTTCGCGTGGTTTCTCTTGTTCTCGATCGGAGTATCGTTCTTCTACAACTTCGTGATGCATGTTTTCTTCGGGGACATGGCCGCCCGGTTCATCGGGTGGGAGCAAAGCCCCTTTCAGGCGGAAGTCGGGATGGCGAGTCTGGGGTTTGCCGTGGTCGGCTTTCTGGCGTTTCGGGGCGGCCCGGGGTTGCGCCTGGCCGCAGTGGTTGGCCCCGCATGTTTTCTGCTCGGGGCTGCCGCCGGACATGCGGTTCAGATGGTCACGGCGCGCAACTTCGCGCCGGGGAATGCCGGGATCATCTTCGATACCGACATCGGGATCCCGATCCTCGGCTTCCTTCTTTTGGGACTTCAGCGCCGCTATGGCCGCCCGGATGAAGACGAGGGGCTGCGAAGGGCCAGCGACGAATTCGCTGCTCGCTGAAACGTAACGGCGCTATTGAAGGTATGACTTGCCGACGCCCGTTGAGTCGGCGCGGTCAATTTCATAGTCAAATCCTGGCGAGGCATGTCGCCGCCTTCGGGTGCGAAGGTGCCGTGCGACCGTTGTGGATCTCGCGGGGAAAGGAGTTTCAGAATGCGGTTCATGAAATTATGGGCGCCGGCGATCGTCGGCGTGTTCGTGTCGCTGTCGTCGGCTTCGGCGCTGCCGGTTCCCAAGCTGCCTCCGGAGGCGACCGACAAACCGAGCATCGCCGTCCGCGTACGGCCCATCGGCGAACTGTTGAAGGACGCCGCCTACATCGCCAAGATGGTCGGCCAAGAAGAAGTCTTCGAGGGAGTGAAGCCCGGCATCGATCCCATGATCGAATGCCTCGATTTGCAGAAGGCCGTCGGTTTCTACGCCAAGATTGGGCCCATGGGCGTCGATAGCCATGGCGTGCTGATGTTGCCCGTCAAAAATCAAAAAGACTTCCTGGCGACGCTCGCCCTTCTCAACGTCGTTGCGACCGAAGGCCAGGGAGGGTTGTTCACGATGACGCCGCCGGGTTCGCCGTTCCCCGTGCTGTTCCGCTTCGCGAATGGCTACGTCTACGCCACGGTGCGCAACACTCCGGAAGCGGAAGCGGGCCTCGCCCCCGGCAAGCTTTACGCCCCCGAAGCGATCTTCAAGCAAGGCGACGCGAGCTTGTTCTCGGTCACGTTCAATGTCGATGCCTTGCCGAACGAACTCAAACGCAAAGTCCTCACAGGCCTGGAAGACGGCGTGCGCGACGTGCGCACCGACAAGCTGGCACAGGAAAAGAATCCCCTGGTTCGCGCCTTCGCGGAAACCATGCTCGAAGAAGTGGCCACCAAGGTGCAGTCGCTGATCGTCGATACGCAAGCGGTGACGCTCCGCGTCGATCTCGACCGCGTCAAGGAAGACATCGGGCTGAGCATGAATCTCACGCCCCGCCCCAACACGGATCTCGCCTCCGAACTCGCCACGCTCGGCCTGGGCAAGAGCCTCGGTGCGGGTCTGGCGACGCCGACATCGATGATCAGCCTGTTCGGCAACGCCGCCGTGCCCGCATCGATGAAGAAGGCGCTCGAACCCCTCATCGACGATTTCGTCGCTCAGGGTTGGAAGAAGGCCAAGGCGGAAGAGCAACCGTTCGCCAAGGAACTGCTCGAACTTCTCGCCCCGACTCTGAAAGCGGGCATCCTCGACTTCGGCGCCGATTTTCGCGGGCCCACCGCCAACGACAACGCCGCCATGGTCGTGATCGTGGCCGTCAAAGAGGCGGACAAGCTGGAAGCCCTCGTACGCAAGGTTTACGGCGTGTTGCCCGAAAATGAAAAGAAGGACATCAAGCTCGATGTCGACAAGGCGGGGACCGTGGCGGTGCATGTGTTCACGATCAAGGATCGCCAAGACGAGAACGACATTTTCGGCGCGGGCGCCAAGGGCGCTGTCGCCTTCCGCAAGGACGCCGTCGTGTTCGCGATCGGTCCCGTGGCCGATGCAATTGCTGCGGTGAAGAGCGGATTGGAAACGACTCCGAAGTCGGGGCCGGTCATGGAGGGCGTCGCTGCGATTCGCCGGTTCGCCCCGGTGATGGAGAAGAAGGATCCCGGCTCCGTCGCGGCGGCGAAGAAGGCGTATCCTCCCGGCATCAATGATGAGTATCGCGTGACCGTCACCGGGGGCCAAAGCCTCGATGTGCGTTTCACGTCAAGCGCCCGCATCATTCAGTTCGGCATGCTCCTGGAACAGGCCCGGCGCAATCGCTAACCGCAGGATTCGCGAAGAAATCTCGAGGGCTCCGCACGCGCGTGTGCGGAGCCCCTCTTTTCGCCCCCCTGCGAAATGTTAAAAGTTGACCAAATCGATTGCGGTGGGGGAACCAGAACCGCTACAATATCGTCGTATTCTTATGAGGACTGGCGGTTGGCTCCTGTCGTGCCGACTTGGCCCGGGTGTTCAGGAAATCCCCCCTGGACATCCGCTTCAGACGCAACGCTGGAAGAAGGTTCGCCCCATGAGCATCGTGCAAGCGAAATGCCCCCATTGCGGCAACGTTCTACGAATTCCCGCCGATTGGCTCGAACGGCCCATGCGGTGCAAACACTGCAAGAACACGTTCCAGGCCAAGGCGAAAGGCCCGGTCGATCCGCCTCCTGCCGCGGCGCCGTCATCTCCGCCGCCGGCGCACCATGCCGCGCCCATCGCCCACCAGCCGACGCCGCCCATGCAGCCCGCCGCTCC
>JBAXFO010000440.1:0-4771 GCA_037139885.1 Planctomycetota bacterium | reverse complement strand
GGTCGGGGGTGTCGAGGTTGATGGTGGGGTGGATGATGCCGTGCTTGATCGACAGGATCGAGGCGATGAGTTCGACGCCGCCCGAAGCGCCGAGGAGATGGCCGATCATGCTCTTGGTGCTGCTGACGGCGACTTTGTAGGCATGGTCGCCGAGGGCGATTTTCATGGCCTTGGTTTCGCCGGCGTCGCCGAGTTCGGTGCTGGTGCCGTGGGCGTTGATGTAATCGAGGTCGGTGGCGTTGATCTTGGCGTCGCGGAGGGCGTTGATCATGGCGCGGGCGGCGCCGAGGCCTTCGGGATGGGGGGCAGTGATGTTGTACGCGTCCGCGGTGTAACCCGCGCCCATGAGCTCGGCATAGATCGGCGCGCCACGGCGTTTCGCGTGTTCGTATTCTTCGAGAACGAGAGCTCCCGCCCCTTCGGCAAGGACGAAGCCATCGCGGTCCTTGTCGAACGGCCGGCTCGCCCGTTGCGGATCGTCGTTGCGCATCGAAAGGGCGCGCGCGGCGCAGAAGCCGCCGAGGCCCATGTTCGTGACCGTCGATTCGCACCCGCCGGTGATCATGACATCGGCTTCGTCACGCTGAATGCAGCGCAGGGCGTCGGCGATGGCGTTGGCCGCGGAGGCGCAGGCGGTGGCCACGGAGGTGCACGGCCCCATCAAACCGAAGTGGATGGAGACGTTGCCTGGGGCGGAATTGCCCATCATTTTGGGGATGACGAAGGGGCTGATGCGGCGCGGGCCGCCTTCGCGGAAATTGTCGTGTTGGTCTTCGAATTCGTTGAGGCCGCCGATGCCGGAGCCGAGGATGCATCCGCACCGGAACGGATCTTCCTTGGCGACATCGAAGCCGGATTCCTTGACAGCCTCCATGGCGGCGACGATGGCGAACTGGGCGTACCGGTCTAGTCGTTTGGCGGCCTTGGAATCGAAGTAGGCTTCGGCATTCCAATTCTTGACTTCGCCGCCGAAGTGGACCTTGAACGCTGTGGTATCCATTTGCAGAATGGGGGCGATGCCGCTTTGGCCGGCAAGGAGAGCGCGCCAGGTGGTCGCGACATCCGTGCCGAGCGGGTTGACTGTTCCCAAGCCGCTGATGACGACGCGCCGCGTCATTTCTTCGCAAGCTCCTTCTCGATGTAGTCGATGGCTTCGCCGACGGTCTTGATCTTCTCGGCTTCTTCGTCGGGGATGGTGATCTCGAATTCTTCTTCCAACTCCATCACCAACTCGACGATGTCGAGCGAATCGGCGCCGATGTCTTCTTGAAACGAGGTCGCGCGTGTCACCTGGTCCTTGTTGACGCCCAGGTTATCGCACACGATTTGGATCACGCGTTCTTCGGTGGTCGCCACAATGACTCCTCCCAAACAATCTGAAACGCTCGCGCCCCAGCCATTGGGAGCAGCGGAAATTCGGAAAACTTGTCCCACGCAGCATGAATCGGCTGATCCGGCCCGGGCTACCCCGAAACTCGCGATCGACCCCGACCCCACCACGGAAAGGGCTCAGGTTATGTCAACCCGCCGCCAAGGGAAAGGAAATTCCCCACACTTTTCGGCGACTCCCATTTCGGGGAAGTTAGTGCCGACCAGCTTATTGTACGATCCTATCGTATGAAAAATCCAGTCGGCGACAGCGCGGCTCAAAACTCGAACGCCGAAATTTTCAATTCGGTTCGACCGCCCATTCGCTCATCCAGATCTTCACCTAGGATCCGATGTTGCGCATGTCCGCTTTTCGCTCGATTCGCTTCATCAATCCCGCCAAGACCCGGCCCGGGCCAATCTCGACAAACGTCGTGACTCCAGCGGTCAAAAGGCCGCGAATCGTCTTCTCCCACAGCACCGGTTGCACCACCTGACGTACGAGCAAGCCGCGAATTTCGGCGGGCTCCGTGTGCGGCGCCGCATCGACATTCGACCACACCGGAATCTTCGCCGCATGCAGCTGGCATTCAGCCAGGGCCGTCGCCAATTTGTCGTCCGCAGGCTTCATGATCGTGGTGTGAAACGCCCCCGCGACGGCCAGCCGAACGGTTTTCATGGCCCCCATCGTCGGAGCGATTTTCTCAACTTCCGCACATGCCGGCAATGTGCCCGACACGACAACATTGCTGGGACACAGCAAATTTGCGATTTCCATCAGTCCGGCCGGACGAGCCCGAGCGCAAATCTCCTCGACCTGTTCCGGCGTCAACCCCAGCACCGCGAGCATGGCGCTGGGCGTGGCGTCGGCGGCTTCCTGCATCGCCTGTCCGCGCTTTTGCACGAGCCTTAAGCCGTCTGCGAAAGAGAGGGCTCCGGCGAAAACGAGAGCGGTGTATTCCCCGAGACTCAGCCCAGCAGCCGCGACGACCTCTTTCTCAAGCTCGGGAGTTTCGGCGCGGAGCAATTCCAGAGCGGCAAGGCTGGCGACGAAAATCGCCGGCTGGCTGATGGCGGTGCTGTTGAGTTTCTCGGCCGGGCCGTTGACGCAGACATCGAGGAGATCGTAGCCGAGGATGTCGCGGGCTTGCTCGAAAAGAGCCCGGGCAGCCGGCAGTTTCTCGCAAAGCTCTTTCGCCATGCCGACGGACTGCGCGCCCTGGCCCGGAAACAAGAATGCGGTTTGGCCCATATCGATCTCCTCCCGAATCGAATGAATTTGAGTGATCTTATGGGGGCGGGCGGGGTTTGAGAAGTTGACGCCTCGCGTTCGCGGCTCTCCGCAGGGGAGCGCTGGCTTGGGCTCGCGTCTGCTGCGAGGTCGCTCGCAGCGCTCTCCTGCGGAGAGCCGCGAACGCGCGTTATTCGCCTTCGTTCGCCCAGTCGCGTGGCTTCAAAACTTCGTAGAGTTCGGCCTCGGGGCTGCCGGGCTCGGGATGGTAATCGTAAATCCAGCGGACCAGCGGCGGCAGCGACATCAGGATCGATTCGATGCGGCCGCCGGTTTTCAGGCCGAAGATGGTGCCGCGGTCGTAGATGAGGTTGAATTCGACGTAACGGCCGCGGCGATACTCCTGGAAACGGCGTTCGCGTTCGCCATAGGGTAAGTCGCGGCGACGTTGGACGATGGGGAGATAAGCGTCGAGGAAACGGTCGCCGCAATCTTGGACGAAGGCGAAGGTCGCGTCGAAATCGCCTTCGAGATAATCGAAGAAGATGCCGCCGATGCCGCGGGGTTCGTTGCGGTGGGTCAGGAAGAAATAGTCGTCGCACCACTTCTTGAAGCGGGCATGATCGATCGGGGCCGGATGGCGGTCGCAGGCGGTTTTCCAGGTGCGATGGAAATGGATGGCGTCTTCGCGGAATGGATAGTAGGGGGTCAGGTCGGCGCCGCCTCCGAACCATTGTTTGTCGCCTTTGACGAGAAAGCGGAAGTTGGCGTGCACCGTGGGGACGTAAGGGTTTCGGGGGTGCAAGACGAGCGACACGCCCGTGGCCGTGAAATCGACGCCTGAGCCGGGGATTTGCGCGGCGAACTCGGGGGACATCGACCCATGCACCAAGGAGAAGTTCACACCCGCCTTTTCGAAAACGCCGCCGTTTTCAAGCACGCGTGAACGGCCGCCGCCGCCGCCGGGGCGCTCCCAAGAATCTTCGCGGAAGCCCGTCGGTCCATCGATGGCCGCCAGACCCGAGCAAATCCGGTCTTGCAAGGATTGGAAATAGGCCGACGTACGTTCTTGGGGCGTCATGGTCGAATCTCGTTTTAAGGCCTGCACAATCCGCAAAACCCTCAAGGTCGAAGGGCGGCATGGCCGATGAAAAGAAAGGGGATCTCCTCGTTTCCGGCCAACATAGGACCGCCATGGGCTGGGGGAAAGGGAAATTCGCGAAAGCTGGCAAATCGTCGCTCCGCACTTGCAAAGGTCCGGCGCTGGCGCTGGCCTTGGTCTGCGCCGCCTTCGCCGGCTGCACCGCCAATCCGCATCGCGCCAATGTCGAGAAGAACCTCCTCAACCAACGTCCCAGCTCGGACCATCAACGCGAGATCACGGCCAAATACATTGTCGCCTGCCCCGATGTACTCCAGATTCACATCGAAGGCCGCGACGAACTGAACGGCACGCACACCATCGGTCCCGATGGCCGCATCACCTTGGGGGGCTATGGCCCGGTGCGCGTCGAGGGCATGACCCTTCCCGCGGCCGGCGAAGCGATCGCAGAGAAAGTCGGCGCTCGGGCGGAAAAGGTCCACGTGCGCGTCATCGAATTCGCGAGCCGGCATCTGCTCTTGGTCGGCGAAGTGATCGGCAAACATCGTACAGTGACTTACCAGGGCCGGGAAACCGTTCTCGATGTGCTGCAGCGCGTCGGCGGCATCACGCCCGGCGCCGAGCCGACCGAGATCTACGTCGTCCGCAGCCACATCGCCGACTTGCAACGCCCCGAAGTCTTCCACGTCGATCTGCAAGCCATCGTCCTCAATCGCGATCACGAGACCAACGTCCGCGTCCAACCGTACGATCAAATCTTCGTCGGCGAAACCCGCCAAGCCCGCATCGAGAAATGCGTCCCCCCCTGGTTCCGCCCCGTCTATCAAAAATTCTGGGACATGCTCCCCAATGGCAAAACCCCGCAAGAGAATTCCCACTCCATCACCGACTGGATGCGTGGCCTCCTCTCCTTCGGCAGCGAACCTCTCGCCGAAACCAACCGCGACGCAGATCTGGGAACGGATGCGGGGAAACGGTAACGAGCCCTTTTTGCCTCGTTGCCTGGGAAATTGAGGTCGACTGTGGTAGAAAGTTCTCCGAGTTGATCAAATAACAACAGCGACTTCGCC
>JBAXFO010000439.1:0-4777 GCA_037139885.1 Planctomycetota bacterium | reverse complement strand
GCGTTCACCGCGCCCGCGTTGCCGAGCTTTACGCCGCCGTCCGTCGAACCGGCGGCTCCCGTTCAAGCTCCACCCGCAGCCACGACAGCGCCGACTCTCGCGGCGCCGATTCCCGTGGAGGCCAAGCCGCCTGAGCCGAAGAAGGTCGAGGCGAAGCCCGTTTCGAATGCGTCGCCGTCTCCGTCTACATCGCCGCTCGGCGCCGGCGTGTCGATCATCGAGACGAGCCCCAGTTCCGGCGACACCCTCGGTTCGCTGCGCTCGATCTATCAACGTGCCCTTCAGCGGACCGCGCAGATGGATAGCTACACGATGCGGATGCGACGCCGGGAAGTGGTCGGCGGGGCGGTTCGGCCCGAGGAAATCATCCTCGCCAAGTTTCGCAAGGAGCCGTTCAGCATCTATTTGAAATGGGTCGGGGAAGAGGGCAAGAATCGCGAAGTCTGTTATGTGAACGGAATGTACAACAGCAAAATCCACATCCTCATGGGCCCGGGCGAGAATTTTCTGTTCGCCAATAAGCATCTGGAGTTCGCGCCGGATCATCCGCTGGTGAAATCGAACTGCCGTTACCCGATCATTGAAGCCGGCATCGGTCCGCTCGTCGAGCGTTTCGGTCGGCTTGTCACGGCGCTGGAGAAGGGCGATGCACGCGAAGGCTCCGCTCGGAATCTCGGCAAGGTGAAACGGCCCGAGTTCGAAGAGCCGGTCGAGGGAGTCGCGCAGACGTTGCCGGCGAAATATGAAGGTTT
Organism: Planctomycetota bacterium; assembly: GCA_037139885.1. Classification (GTDB taxonomy): domain Bacteria; phylum Planctomycetota; class Planctomycetia; order Gemmatales; family Gemmataceae; genus JAIEPT01. Next base: position 4,025 of record JBAXFO010000439.1, on the reverse strand, counting down.
ATTCCCCGGCGGCGGTCAACGGATGTGGTACTTTGACACAACCTCCGGCCTGCCCGTGCTGATCACGACGTTCGACGAAAAGGGCCGCGAACTCGAATACTACTGCCACGACCGCTTCCAGTATTCGCAGAATCTGGACGCCGACGATTTCAATCCGAACAAGATGTGGAAGACGCCTGTCAAGTAGGCCAATCGCCGTCATTTTGGCAGACAACACCGGAAAACTGGCAGGAATCGAGCGATCGGTGAGCGGTCGTCCGCAACGTGTTGCGTCGTAATCTCTTGATTGAAAAGCTTTTGCGTCACAGATTCGCAGCCTCGCTTCGACGTGGTACAAGGTTTGCTGAACAACTGGAGCATGACCGGAGATCGTTTGACCCGGTCTTCCACGGCAACCCCCGTTTGGGGCGGTCGAGGAGGCGAAATCCATGATGATTCACCCACCATATTCGATCTTGATCGCCGACGACGATCGTCAGTGTCGTGAAACGCTTCGGGAGATCGTTGAACCCGAAGGTTTTCATGCCGTGCTGGCCTCGAGCGGTGAAGAAGCTCTCGACATCATCCACGAAGAGCCGGTGCATCTGGCGTTGTTCGATATGCATATGAGCCGGCTCACGGGACTCGAAACCGTCGAACTCGTGCATCAATTCAACAGCCTGCTGCCCTGCATTTTGGTCACTGCCGACGCCACCGAAGACTTGATGCGGCAAGCGTTCAGCGTGCGGGCGTATAGCGTCATTCCCAAGCCGGTCAGCCGAAATGTCCTTTTGTACACGATGGTCAAGGCGTTAATGAAGGTTTACGGTTCCCTCCTCAAACGCGACGCCAATCCGGACGAGGATGGCGACGCGAAGGGGCCAAAAGAATAAGATAGCCGAACGATCCACCATGTTTTTCATCGAGGAAGTCTCACCATGAAAGTTGTGCCTCTCAACGACAAGCTCGTCGTGAAGCGTCTTGAAGCCGAAGTCAAAACCGCCGGCGGCATTCTTCTGCCCGACTCGGCCAAGGAAAAGCCCAAGCAAGGCAAGATCCTGAGCCTGGGCGACGGCAAACTGCTCGAAAACGGCAAACGCGCCAGCTTCCAGGTCAAGGAAGGCGATCGCGTCCTCTTCTCCGCCTATGCGGGCAATGAAGTCAACGTCGACGGCGAAGAATACCTGATCATGGCCGAAGACGATATCCTGGCCGTGCTCGACTAGTTCGCTCGGAGGCCGTGATCCACGATTCGGCCGATGCGAGATGATTCGCGTGCGCACCCGATTTTGAGGGGCGCACGCTCTTTTTTTGGAGCGTGCGGGCACGCTCGAGAAATGGTTCGCCGAGACAGTACGGACTGACCGCGAGACTGCCGTCGCCTTAACGATTCAGTCGATGCACGACGGCGAGTTGGGGAGACAACCCCCACCGTTTTTTTGTTGGGAGAGCAGGCATGGCGGTCATCACTTGTACGCATTGCGGCGCTTCGGGCAACGCTCCGGATCACATCCTGGGGCAGCAAGTTCGCTGTTCGAAATGCAAGCAGAGCTTCATCGCCGGCGGTAGCGAGCCGGTGGAAGCGGCGTTCGCGGATGCTTCCGATGCGCCGGCCGACGATGAACAGGATGAAGGTTTTCCGACCAACGAAGACATCTCCCGGTCGGCTCCGGTCCGCTCGAAGGGCAAGGCCCGCGCTGAAGAGGAGGCGCCGGACGAGGAAGACGCCGACGAAACCCCGGTACGTTCCATCAAGAAACCGGCCCGGCGCGCGGGCAACAGCGGCCTGATGGACTTGCTTCTCTTTCGCCGCATGATCGCGCCGTACCTCATCATCGTGATGTTTTGGATCGGCATGGCGCTCGCCCTTTTCGGCAGCCTGGCCGCGATCGTCTTTGGGCTCATTAACGGCACGGCCGGTTTGCCGATGGCTCTGGGCGGGTTGGTGTTGATGTTCGTCGGTCCGATTAGCATCCGCCTCTCGTGTGAGATCTTGATCGTCGTCTTCCGCATCAATGAAACGCTGACGGACATTCGCAACCACCTGCACAAGACCGAGCCGCCCGAATGACTTCGAGTGGATTCTTTTGCCGCGTCGGGGCATAATCGGGGCGGATTCAACCGTTCGTGAACTGTCCGCATGGATGCAGACGATGGCTCCCATCACTCCAGAACCTCGTAACGTTTGGCTGCCGCGCTTGTTGGCCGCGATTTTGATCGTGGGGGCGGCCGTTGCCCGGATTGTCTATCTTGGCTGGTTCTCCGCCCTCGATCTCGCTCCCGACGAAGCTCACTACTGGGATTGGTCGCGCCATCTCGACTGGAGCTATTACAGCAAGGGCCCGCTCGTCGCCCTGCTCATCCGCGGCAGCTGCGAACTTTTCGGCTCGCTGTCGATCGCCTGGACCGGTTCGGAAATGTTGGCCGTGCGCCTGCCCGCGGTATTGTGTGGCGCGTTGTTGGCGACGGGGCTTTATGTCTTGATCGTGCAAACCTGGAAACGCGAGACGCTCGCTCTGGGAGGCGTGATTCTCGCGATGACGTTTCCCATGTTGGCCGCCGGCTCGTCGCTGATCACCATCGATGCGCCGCTCACATGCCTCTGGACCTGGGCGCTCGTCACCGGTTTCGAAGCCGCCGTTCGCCAGAAGGCATGGGCCTGGCCCGTCACGGGGTTGCTCATCGCGTTGGGCATTCTCGCAAAGCCGACCATGGTTCTCTGGTTGCCTTGCTTTGGCTTGTTCCTGCTGGCGACGCCCGCGGCCCGGCCTCTGCTGTGGCGTCGCGAGTTTTGGATCATGAGCGCCACCGCCTTTCTCGGGGCCATCCCGCTGATCTACTGGAACTCGCAAAACGACTGGGTCACCTGGAAACACACCGGAGGCCATGCCGGCATGAACGCCCGCCAGTTCCTCTATCCCCTGGGCCCCCTCAATTATCTCGGCACGCAGATCGCCTTACTGCTCGTTTACTGGTTCGTTGTCTGGGCGGCAGGGCTGTGGCGCTATCGTCCGTGGATGGCGACGACGCGCCTGGAAGAACGCTATCTGTGGTGGATGTCGGCGCCGATCTTCATCTTCTTCGGGATCTTCAGCCTCAAGAACGGCGGCGGCGAACCGAACTGGCCGATCGTTTGCTATCTCGCCGGCATGGTCCTCGCCGTCGGCTGGATCCAAGAGAAACTGACGTCCCCTTTCCCCTGGCCGCGACGGCTCACCATCTTCGGCATCAGCTCCGTCGCTTGCGTCGGCATTCTCGCAACGGTCGTCTTGCACTTCCCGATCCACGCCCAGCCGCTCTACGCCGCCCTGGCCGGGCCGAAATCGCCCGATCGCCCCATGCCCATCCGCCGCCTCGATCCCACCGCACGCATGCGCGGCTGGCAGACGCTGGCGAGCGCCGTCGAAACGGCTCGCGCCGACGTACGCAAGACCGGCGTCGAACCCATCCTGGCCGGCATGAACTGGACGCTGCCCGGCGAAATCAGCTTCTATCTTCCCGACCACCCCAACATCTACGCCCTCGGCCCCGCCCAGGGCGAACGCCAAAGCCAGTACGATCTCTGGCGGCCCAATCCCCTCGCCGACCCCGATCATTTCCGAGGCAAAACCTTCGTCATGATCAACGCCGACCCGCCCATCCTCGCGCAAATGTTCGACACCGTCGAACGCCGCGACATCGTCGAATACCGCGAAGGCGATTACCTCATGTGCTACTGGTCCGTCGCCATCTGCCACGGCTTCCGCGGCTGCCCCGTCATCGTCAAAAAAACGCACTAAGCAAGTTTTTCAGAGAGCGCCGTACCGCTCCAAAAAAGAATTCCGCATTCCGTCGCGCCCCACCCAAGCCGGCCTCTTGGGGGCCGTCGAGATCGGAGCCGTCCCCGGATACTTCGGCCCGCAAGAGGCCGGCTTGGGTTACACAACTCCTGCCGAACGTTGTCGATGCGGATCAGGTCGACGGATGCCTCAGTTCAAAGCGCGTCGCATTCCCGCATGAAAATCGTTTGGCGCCGTCCCCTCAATCAAGTACAACCGAATGAACGT
>JBAXFO010000438.1:0-4785 GCA_037139885.1 Planctomycetota bacterium | reverse complement strand
ATGACGGAGGTCTCGATGTAGATGGATTGCATCAGGTTCCTTCGTCGGCGAACGACAAGTTCACCTGACTGCGGCGGCTGGTGAGACTTTGAACTCTGATTTCACTTGATGCCGCCGCAATCAGGTGCAATTTCTGGTTCGGCAACAACTCAAAGCATAGCGCCTGCCGCCTGGAATTCCTTGATGAATCTCTCAACCTCCATTCGCGGGCCGCGTGCAATTTCAACCGGCGTCTTATCGAGCAGTCCTTTCGCTGTGGCCGGCGAAGCCTTGAGAACTCTCCGATACAGTGAAAACAGACGAGATCTCTGCGATGCCGGCGAGTTTCGTTTCACGACCTGCGATGTTCGAGGGCGATACCCATGCGCGTAGGCCGCGGCCGGCGTCCGGCCGGCGTCCATTTCCGAGAAAAGAAGCGCCGCACGGCCTTCGCTTGCAGCCAGTGGTTCGTGTGGTAAGATGATTGGAACACCCCCTCAAATTTGCGCTCACGCGAAAGCTCGCGAGCGACGTTGCCGGAGACGATGGTTATGGCGCAGATTGCCTTCGTGAAAGGGATCAGCCAAGGGACGACCGTACGATTGGAAGGCGATCGCATCGTCCTCGGGAGAAACGCCGATTGCGGCGTCGTCCTCAACGAACCCGCCGTGAGCCGCGAGCATGCGGTCATCCGCCGCTTGCAGGGCAAGTATTTCATCGAGGATCTCAAGAGCCGAAACGGCACCTTCGTCAACAGCAAGGAAGTGAAGTCGCGCACGGCTCTCAAAGACAAGGACCGCATCAAGATCTGCGATAACTTGCTCGCCTTTTACGAGGATCAGGTCGACGAGCAGCCGATCGAAGAGCCCGAAGAATCCGCCTCGACGATCGAAGCCACCATGGCGGCGACCAACAAGCCGAACTTCGGTACGCAGTCGTCGGAAAAGTTGGCGATGCTCATCGAACTGGGCCAAGATCTTTCCGAGACGTTCAATCTCGATCAGCTCCTTCCCAAGATCGTCGACAGCCTTTTCAACGTTTTCCGCCAGGCCGATCGTGCGTTCTTGATTCTCAACGACGACGGCAAACTGATCCCCAAGGTGATCAAAACGCGCCGGGCCAACGACGATGGTTCGCAGGCGCGCTTTAGCCGCAAGATCGTCAACATGTGCACCGAAACGGGGCAGGCTCTGTTGTGGGAGGATGCGTCGTCGGGCAAGGTGGTCGAATTGACGCAGAGCATCGCCGATTGCAAGATTCGCTCGGTGATGTGCGTGCCGCTCATGAGCCGGAACTCGAACAAGGCCTTCGGCGTCATCCAGCTCGACACGCTCGACCGCTATAAGAAGTTCGCTGAGGACGATTTGAAGCTGCTGCTCGCGGTGGCTGGGCAGTCGGCGGTGGCGATCGAAAACGCGAACATGCACGACACCATCGTGGCCCGGGCCGCGGTCGATCGCGATTTGAAATTCGCTCAGCAGGTGCAGAAGAGTTTCTTGCCCAAGGCGATGCCGCGGTTGCCGGGGTACGAGTTTTACGCCCATTACGAATCGGCCCAGGAAGTCGGCGGCGACTATTACGACTTTATTCCTCTGCCAGGGCCCCGGCTCAGCGTGATGATCGGCGATGTCGCGGGCAAGGGCGTTTCGGCGGCGTTGTTCATGGCGAAGCTGAGCGCGGATGTGCGCTTTTGTTCGTTGACGGAAACGAAACTCGATACGGCGATCACGCGGCTCAATGTGCTGCTGCAAGAGGCGGGGTTGCTCGATCGCTTCGTCACCCTGGGGGCCTGCCTCATCGACCCGGCGACGCATACGGTCTCGTGCGTGAATGCCGGGCAGCTGCCGCCGCTGGTCTTCCGCAAGGCCCGGCAAGTTTTCGAGGAAGCGATCTCGCGCGAATCGACGGGTTTCCCTCTCGGCGTCGTCGATGGCTATGAATACGTCATGTCGACGTTCAAGCTCGAACCGGGCGATACGGTCATGCTGTTCACCGATGGCGTCACCGAATCGAAGAACCAGGACGAGAAGGAATTTTCGATGGAGGGCGTGACCAAAGCCCTCGGCGCCGGGCCGATGAATCCCAAGCCGATGGTCGAACGCCTCATTGCCGCCATTCGCCAGCACGCGACGGGCCGCAAGCCGCACGACGATATCACCGTCGTCAGTTTCGGCCGAAACGGATAGAGTGCGGAGAGCTGCGACGAACTCAAGCGAGATCCCCAATGCCCGATTTCGAATATTCCGAATGGGACGGTTCCCAGCAATTCACCCCGCTCTCGGCGGACAGCGCCTTCGATAAGCTCTCCGAATATCTCCTGGAGCACGGCGAATACATCCTCCGTCAACTCGAACGTCTCGATCCCGACGACGCCGACATCGTGAAAATGCTCATCAAGGAAGGCTACCTCGAGAAAGACGAGAACGGCCGGCTCACGCCCGCACCCAAGGGCGTTCGCCGCATCGAGAGCAAGGCCCTCGACGATCTTTTCCAGATCACTCGCAAGGATCAACTCGGCAAACACCCGAGCGATTTCAAGGGCGTCGGCCAGGTGCGTCACGACGACAGCAAGCCGTACGAATATGGCGATCCGGTAGCGAATTTGAACCTGCACGAGACGATCAAGAACGCCGTCGTCCGCCAGCATCGCGAAACGCCGACCGCGCCGACCGGTTCGGCCAAGCTCTCGCTGCGCGAAGACGACTTCGTCGTTTACGACACGGAATTTCAAACGAGCTGCGCGACGGTTCTCCTGCTCGATATGTCCGGTTCGATGGCTCGCTATGGTAAGTTCTACCAGGCGAAGAAGGTGGCCCTGGCTCTGCAAAGCCTGGTCCGGAGCCGTTACAATGAAGACAGTCTGAAGATCATCGGCTTTTACACCTATGCCTCGCCGTTGACCGAACGGGGCTTGTTGATGGCGGCCCCCAAGCAGGTGAGCATTTTCGATAGCCGGGTCTTCATGCGCGTGCCGCTCGATAATCCCCCGGAGTTCGTGCCGGAACATTTCACGAACATCCAGGCCGGGCTCAAGTTCGCCCGGCAACATTTGCAAAAGCAGTCGGCGGCCAACAAGCAGATCATCTGCGTGACCGACGGCGAACCGACCGCACATTTGGAGAAACGCGAACTCGTGCTCCAGTATCCCCCGAGCGAACGCACCGCCAAATGCACGCTCCAGGAAGTCGCCGCCTGCGCGGCCATGGGGATTCAGATCAGCACCTTCGCCTTGATTGAGGATTATTTTTACCTGGGGCTGCAAAACTTCGTCGACCAGATGGCCAGGGCCTCGCATGGCGTCGCGATCTATTGCGGCGCGGGCGATCTGGGCGGTTATGTGCTCGAAGGCTTCGTGAAGGGTCGACGAACGCGCCGCCGTATGGCATAATGCAGGCACAACGCCGCTTGCGACCGTGAGATCAGGACCATGAGCGAGACCAGCACACTCCCGGAATCCGTCGTACGGACGCGGCCCAAGCGCGACCAGAAGTTCAAGGCGCTGCCTCCGTATCACGTCATCCTGCATAACGACGACGACCACACGTTCGATTACGTCATCCACATGATGCAGCGCCTCTTCGGCCATCCGGTCGAACGGGGCACATTGATCGCGATCGAAGTCCACACCAAGGGCCGCGTGATCGTCGACACCACCTCGAAAGAACGAGCCGAACTCAAACGCGACCAGATCCACGCCTTCGGCCCCGACAAGCATCTGGCGCGTTGCAAAGGATCGATGTCGGCTTCGATTGAACCGGCCGAGTGATTTTTGTTCCTGTCGCATGGGCGCCCCCACGCGGCGCGGAAATTGCCAAATCGCCTTGTCGGATCTCGCGAAATCGCTATCGTAACGTTTCGGTCCGGATTCATTCGGGCGGAATGAGATGTCGTTTTTGCCGCGCGAAGTTGCGAGCGGCTTTTTCCGAGGTGTCCTGCCATGGGCCAAGAATGTGCGGTAACCGGCGTGAAGCCGACCGTCGGCAACCAATATGCTCGCCGGGGTAAGGCGAAGTATTTGGGCGGCGTCGGCAAAAAGGTCACCGGCAAATCGAAGCGGACCTTCAAACCGAATCTCCAAAAGATCAAGATTGTCATCGACGGCAAAGTGAAGCGCGTGCGCGTCACGGTCAAGGCGATCCGCAGCGGGCTCGTCAAACGGCCCCTGAAGCAGAAGCCTTTCCAGATGCCGAATCTGTAAATCGTCGAATCGCTGAAAGCCCACGGATGATGTCCGTGGGTTTTTGCGCGCCGTGGGAGATGGGGTCCGCAGCTGACGGACGAGGGGTCATCATGTCGATTTCCGCCGATGACGTTCGCTGGATCGCACATCTCGCCCGGCTCGAAATGCCCGAGGCGGAAATCGCGCACGTGCAGCGCGATCTGAACGCCATCGTCGCTTACGTCGATCAATTGCAAACGCTCGATACCGAGGGAGTCGAACCTCTCGCCCATACGCTCGATCTCGCGAACGTTTTTCGCGACGACGAGCCGATTCCGTCGCTGCCGGTGGACGAAATTCTCAAAAACGCTCCCGATCGTCGCGACGACTACTTCGCGGTCCCTGCCGTCCTCGATTAAAGCATTCCCTCATGACGCACCCCACGTGTGACGACCTGCTCGCGCTGCAAGCCTCCGGCGCCCGGACCGCCGAGGCGATCGCCCGCGATTGTCTCGACGCCGTTCAGAAGCACGATGGCCAGGTGAAGGCGTTCCTGCACATGGATGCGGACGACGTGTTGGCGCAAGCTCGCCGCGTCGACGCCAAGCGTCGTCGCGGCGAGCTTGCGCCAACACGTCGTCCGCATT
>JBAXFO010000437.1:0-4788 GCA_037139885.1 Planctomycetota bacterium | reverse complement strand
CGACGACTGGCTCCGCATGTACTCAAGGTCCTTTTCACTCACAGGCCGATCGATGGCCCGAAAAGAAACGGATTGAAATTCGCTCATGAACGTCTCCGTGTTCATTGTCGACTTCGACGAGTCGGCGACGCATTCTTATGAGGTGGGACTCAATCTGCAATAAGATCGACCTCATCGTCTCCGCCCACCTGGCCTGTTCTTGTTTGCCGCGATCCGGTCGAGGACGACGTTCGCGCTCCACGACACCTCGCAAGAGCGTCTTCGCCAGCAATTCTTGAAATTTCCGAAAAATGCGAGACGCGATTGTAAGGTGCGGCCATGCTTGCGGTATAGTCCCGGACCGATCGATACGCCCGGAATCGATGGCCTCGCCAAGAGCCCGCAAGAGGCGGCGGCGATCAAAGACTCGTTGATCGCGAGCGTGCCGCTAGGCCGTATGGGCGACGCCGATGAGATCGCCAAGGCAGCCGTGTTCCTCGCCTCCGATGATAGCAGTTTCATCGCCGGCATCGAACTGTTCGTCGACGGCGGCATGGCCCAAGTTTAACGCAAACTGCATCGACCCTTAACCTCAACGCAACGCAACCTCGTTTCAAAAGGAACCTAGCCATGACTCCTCTCGACAAAGTTCTGTACACCGCCAAGACTCACACCACTGGCGGACGCGACGGCGCGGCACGCAGTTCCGACGGCCGTCTCGACATTAAACTGTCGACTCCCGGGACTGCGGCAACCGGCACCAATCCCGAGCAACTCTTCGCCGCGGGTTGGTCCGCCTGTTTCCTCGGCGCGCTCGGCCTGGCCGCCAGACAGAAAAAGGTCGCTCTGCCGCCCGATCGAGCCGTCGACGCCGAGGTTGACCTGGGGATGACCGATGGCGGCTATCTCCTCCGCGCCCGCCTCAATGTCAGTCTGCCGGGGTTGGACCGCGAAGTCGCCCAGGCGCTCGTGGACGCCTCGCACCAGACGTGCCCGTACTCCAAAGCCACGCGGGGCAATATCGATGTGACGATCAACCTGGTCTGAGAATGCGGTGGGTCGCTCGCTTGTCCAGTCGCGGCAAGCGGGCGGCTCGCTCCACGCGCCGGTCGATCATGCCGCCTTGAGATGATGGTCATCGGGATATTTGATGCGGGCGTGGAAGAGGGCGGTCAGCGATTTGCTAAGGCTTTCTTCGATGCGATGAAGTTCCGTCAACGTCAGTCCACATTCTTCGAATTGCCCATCGAGTAAACGTTTCATCAAAAGATCGTGCACCAATTTTTGCAGGCTGGCCGGCGTCGGGTTCGCGAGCGATCGGCTCGTGCTCTCGACGGCGTCGGCCAGCATCACCAGGCCGATCTCCTTGGTCAGCGGTTTCGGGCCCGGATAGCGGAAGCAGGCTTCGAGGTCCGTGTTGGCGAGGCCGGCTTGCTGCTGAAGCTTGAGAGCTTCTCGGTAAAAATACTCGACGAGCGTGGTGCCGTGATGTTGGGCGATGAAATCGACGATCGGGCTGGGGAGGCGATATTCCTCGGCCAGGGCGAGGCCGTCTTTGACGTGGCCGATGATCACGAGCGTGCTGAGGGCCGGTTCGAGGGCGTCGTGGCGGTTTTCGCCCGATTGGTTCTCGACGAAATAGTGCGGCTTGAGCATCTTGCCGATGTCGTGAAAATAGCTGCCGACGCGGACCAGAAGGGGATTGGCGTCAACCGCTTCGGCCGCCGACTCCGCGAGCGTGGCGACGGTGATGCTATGGGTATAAGTCCCGGGAGCACGTTTGACGAGTTCTTGCAGCAGCGGATGCGAGCCGTCGGCGAGTTCGAGGAGGCGGATGTCGGTGACGATGCCGAAGCTGCGTTCGACGACGGGGAGCAAACCCGTGAGCAGGAAGCCGGCAAGCGATCCCCAGACGCAATGCCGCAGCGCGTCGCCAAGAATAAGAGGGCAGGGCTGATTGGCGAGCAAACCGCTCGCGAACGTCATCGACGCAAACGCCAGACCGGCGACAGTCGCCACTTTGACGAGCTGCATGCGCGTGCGCACGTTGCGCAGAAGCAAGATCGCCGTCGCCAGGCCGCCGGTGTGAATCAGGAAATGGGCGAGGCCATGGCCGAGAATCACCGCCATGGCGAGAACGAGGCTGAACGCCATCATGAGCGCGAACTGCGGATTGTAAGCGAGCGTGAGGATCATCGCCGTCATCGTGAGCGGCAAGATCACCGCATGCCACGGCGGTGCGCTGAGCGCCAATCCCAGGCTCACGGTTAAAAGGACGAGGATGCACACGCCGGCGATCATCGGCAAGTTGTCGGCCAACGAGGGCTGAAAGCGGACGGTGTAAAGCACCACCGAGCCGGCGAGCAGCAGAAAGACGAGAAACTCGGCGACCGTCCGCGCCGCCAGATCCCCGGCCGCGATTTGGGCCATGAACGTGCGGTGTTCGACGAGCAAGAATTCGTGTTGGCGGCGCTGAATCGGCTGGCCCTGAGCGACCAGAATCGAGCCGCGGGGAATGCGTTCGGGGAGCAGCGTTTCCTCAGGCCGGGACGGATCGCCGACATCGAACGCGATGCGCGCCTTGATGTCGTGATCCCAGGTTTGGCCTTCGCGATACGGAAACGGCAAACCGCACAGGAAGGAGAGCAGGGTGACGAGAAGCGTCGTCGCGAACACGACCGCGAGCCGCAACAACACCGCTCGCTGCCCCAATCGCCTGAGCAACGACTGCTCGCGGCGCGACGAATGGCGACGACCGTCCCATTGGCTGAGCCGATCGTTTTTACGCGCCGAGGGAAACATGCTCGCGATCCTTCGCGGGTCTGAGGCCGATCACCGAGTTGTCCGACTCAAGACGGAATAGCAGTTTAACGTGAAGAAAGACAAGAGCAGTCAAGCGACTTCGCGTAGGGTGCGCGAACATGCGTAAGCCGGGCGAACCGCAGAGTCCGGGCGGCAAGCTCGTTACCTTTCCAGGCTCGCCCAAATGACGCTGGGGCGGCGACTTCTGCCGTTCACCCCCCCCAACGCCCTTAATCGCGTTTCTTGCGAGGCTTTTCGTTCTCGTACGCATTCACAATCCGCGAAACGAGCGGATGGCGGACGATGTCGGCATCCGTCAGATAAACGATGTGGATCCCTTCGACTTGATCGAGCCGCTGGAGCGCGTCGGTCAAACCGCTCTTCACATTGACCGGCAAATCGACCTGCGTCACATCGCCCGTCACGATGATCTTCGACCCCTGGCCCATGCGCGTCAGGAACATCTTCATCTGCGCGATCGTCGTGTTCTGCCCTTCGTCGAGGATGATCACGGCATGGTTCAACGTTCGCCCGCGCATGAACGCGAGCGGGGCGATCTCGATGATGTCGTTCTCGGTGTAGCGCTTCACCTGCTCGGGTTCCATCATCTCGTTGAGAGCGTCGAACAGGGGACGTAAATAGGGATTAATCTTGGCGGCCATGTCGCCGGGGAGAAAGCCGAGCCGTTCGCCCGCTTCCACGGCCGGGCGGACGAGGACGATTTTCTTGACCGCTCCCTGCCGCAATAAATTGACCGCGACGCCCACGGCGAGATACGTCTTGCCGGTGCCCGCGGGGCCGATGCAGAAGACGAGATCGCTTTGCCGCATGGCGTGGACATAGCGCCCCTGGCCATCCGTGCGCGGCCGCACGCTCTTGCTGGCGCCGCTGCTGACGACTGTGGTGGCCACGGTCTGTTCGCTCGGACGATCTTCGGCGGAACCCACGACCGCCAAAACCGTCCGCACATCTTCGGAAGAGAGGGCTTCTTTCCGTTTCAAGATCGCCCGCAACTGTTGGAAAGCGCGGTCGGCCTGATCGACCTGAATCTCGTTCCCTTCGATATGCACGACATCGCCGCGCGCGACGATGCGGATGCCGAGAGCGTCGCGCAGCATGCGTAGATATTGGTCGCGATTGCCGAAGAGGAGGACCGCTTCCTCGCGGCTTTCGAGCGTCAAAGTGATGGACGTTTCCGTTGCCATGGATTCTCTTTCGAGGAAAATAACCGCCGCCCGAGCTAAATCATTCTAAGCCAGAGATAGGCCAGCGGCGCAGCAAAGATCACCGCATCGACCACATCGAGCACGCCGCCGAAACCGGGCACCGCCTGCGAAGCGTCTTTCCGCTGACAATCCCGCTTGATTAGCGATTCGGTAAGATCTCCGAGCATGCCCGCCAACCCAACCGTCAGGCCAAAGCCGATCTCGAGCAGCCAATTCCCGTGCAGCACGGGAGCGGACCCGAGGCGATCGATGCCGATGGCGACGAGAACTGCAAAAACGAGACCGCCCGCCGCCCCTTCCCAGGTTTTCTTGGGACTGAGGACCGGTGTCATCGGATGCCGGCCGAACGCGCGCCCCGTGAAGTACGCCCCGATATCGCATCCTTTCGGCACGAAGATCGCCAGGGCCAAAGCCCCGCTGCCCAAAGCACTCCCCCAAGGAAAGAGCCAACGAATCTGGGCGAAGAAGCTCGGCAACAAACCGAGATACGCAATCACCCACCAGGTTCGCGCCATTCTTTCAAACGACTGCCCCGGCTCCGAGAAAACCCGCAGCTCGGCCAGGAAGATCCCCAGTTGCAACGCCACCGTCAAGCCGAGAACGAGGTGCAAGGTCGGCAACGCCGGATCCACGAGGGCATACCAGGGAGCGACGTTGGGCGCCAACACGCCCCCCAGGGCCAGCAAGACATGAATCGAACGCCCCGCTCCCAGCAGCGCCTTCAATTCGCGAAACGAGAAAACCGCCAGGAGCAACTGGAAGATCAACTGAAAGGGATAGC
>JBAXFO010000436.1:0-4800 GCA_037139885.1 Planctomycetota bacterium | reverse complement strand
GCCGCGTAAAATTGTGTTACGAATGACAGAAAGCAAGAGTGAGTAGTACAGAGAGCACAGAGAGTCGTTGACCGACGACAAGATTCGGAACCAAGATCTGTTCAAAGCCTGGAAAGGTCCTCGGTAAACTCTCTGTGCTCTCTGTGTCTCTGTGGTTCAAATTCGTATTTCGAATCCACCAGACGACGCCGCGTCGCAATATCGACGAGTCTTCCCATGAAAGTCTTCGTTCTGGGCAACGCGCAGCGCTCCGGCGTCGTCGATGAAGTCGAACGCCGGCTGCCGATGCTGCGCCAGAAGTTCGAAGTCTGCGTTCTCGATCTCAACCAGGAAACGGAACTCTGCGATCACGGCCCCGCCGATTTCGCCTTCGTCTTCGGCGGCGACGGAGCGATTCTTCGCGCCGCGCGGCAGATGGCTTACAACCAAATCCCCGTTCTTGGCGTCAATCTCGGCCGGCTCGGGTTTCTGGCCGATGTCCATCCCGAGAAACTCGAAGTTTGCGCCGAGCAAATTCGCCAGAATGAATATCGCGTCTCAAAACACATCATGTACGAATGCATCATCGAACAAGGAGGCCAGAAGCGAATCTGTCTCGGGCTCAACGAAGTCGTGGTCCATTCCGTGCCGCCGTTTCACATGCTCGACGTCGGCCTGGAGATCGATGGCGTCCCCGTCGCCCATTTCGGCGGCGACGGCCTCATCATCAGCACGCCCATCGGTTCCACGGCTCACAACCTGTCCGCCGGCGGGCCGATTCTCACGCAAGAGCTGAGCGCCTTCGTCATCACGCCGATCTGCCCGCATACGCTCACGCATCGGCCCTTGGTGGAATCGGCCGACAAGGAATATCGCATCCGGCTCGCTCACCCGGATCAGCCCGCGATGATTATTCTCGATGGGCAGGAGATCGTGAATGTTTCGAGTCACGATCGGATCATCATTCGTCGGGCTCCGGTGCAGTTTCAACTCGTGAAGGTGCCGGGGCACGGCTATTTTCAAACCCTGCGCGACAAGCTGCGCTGGGCGGCGCCTCCTTCGTATCGCGGCGAACCTTTCTGAGGTCCGTATCGTAAAAAAGAAACGTGGAGACGGGAGATGATCGCCCGCAAGATCCAATATTCCGGTCGCGTGCAGGGGGTGGGCTTTCGCTACACCGCTCAACAGATCGCGGCGCGCTTTGTCGTCGCCGGCACGGTCCGCAATCTTCCCGGCGGCGACGTGGAGCTCATCGCCGAGGGAACGGCGGAGGAAATCGAACGTTTCCTCGCGGAACTCGATCAGGCCATGTCGGGATACATCGAACAGCGCCGGATCGAGGACGAACAGGTGCAGAATTTCCGCGATTTCGCGATTCTACGCGGTTAACCGCACAACGAGGTTCAACACGAATGAACGCATCCCTCCTCGGGGCGTGTCTGGTTTTGATGGTCGTCCAATACCTGGCGTTCGTCCCCTGGGCGGCGGCGGTGGGTCTCATGCCGCGCCGGCTCAGCGGCAGCAATCTGCTCATCGGACTCGCGTCGGCCGCCGGTTTTGGCCTGCTGCTCGGCCTCTATCTTAACTCCAATAACGATCCCAAAGTTCTCGCCAACTGGGGGCGTTTTTACTTCTCTTTCTTGCATCTGCAACTCGGGCTCGATTTCTTCGTGTTGGCGTTTCTCGCCATCCTCACGCTTTGGCCCAAGGGGGGCGCCGTGGCCCTGGCCGCGTTTCAGGAAGGCCTACGCCAACCCACCTACTGGCTGCTCCTCCTGGCGGGGTGGTCGATCATGTTGGTCTCGACGATCATTCCGTTTTTCACGTTCGGCGAAGACATCAAAGTCGTCAAGGAGCTTTGCTTCGTCTTCGCGATGGTGATGCCGGGAATCTTCGGCTTGCTGGCGGCGAGCATTTCGGTGTCGGAAGAAATCGAGGGCCGCACCGCGGTGACGCTCATGAGCAAGCCCATCATGCGGCGCGATTTTCTGCTCGGCAAGTTCGTCGGCATCGCCCTCGCCGCTCTCACGATGACCATCTTCCTTGGCTGGTGGCTCGTCTGGGTCGTGCTGCTGAAAGACTATCTCGATCCCCCCTTGGTGCCGCAGGTCGTTCCCGACGCCGACTGGATCGTGTCGCTGCGCTCGTTCTTCGGGCAGGGGAGCGTGTCGGATCTCGTGCGCGGCATGTGCCTGTGGATCACCGATGCGGGAGAGGCGCTGCCCGGGCTCGCGATCGGCTTCTGCCAGGTGATGGTGCTCACCGCTTTGGCCGTCGCCCTCGCCACGCGCGTGCCGATGGTGGTCAATCTGGTGACGTGCGTCGCCGTCTTCTTTCTCGGACATCTGACGACGATCCTCACCGAAGTCACGGCCCGCGGCAACGCTCTGGTCCGCTTCATCGCTCAGCTTTTCGACACGATCCTGCCCGGGCTCGATTTCTTCGACATCGGCCCGGCCGTCGTCCGCGACAATCCGCTGCCGCCGATGGACTATGCCGTTTACGCCCTCCATGTCACGCTCTATGGCCTCACGTTCACCGTCATCGCTTTGCTGCTGGGCCTCATCCTGTTCGAGGATCGCGACCTCGCCTGAACGAGCCTCGTTCCCACGACGGCTTGCGCAACTCATATAATGGCCTTTTCGGAAGAGGCTAACATGTTCGTCGATCGAGTGACCATTTTCGTCAAGGGGGGCGACGGCGGCCGCGGGGCTTGCAGCTTTCGTCGGGAAAAGTACGTGCCGAAGGGGGGACCCGACGGCGGCGACGGCGGCCATGGCGGCAGCATCATCCTCCGCGCCATCCCCGGAACCGATAGCCTCGCCGAGATCGTGAACCGCAAATTTTGGAAGGCCCAGTCGGGCGAGCCGGGAAGCGCGTCGAACTGCCATGGCAAGAAGGCGGACGACCTGATCATTCCGGTGCCGCCGGGGACGATCGTCTACGACCGCGATCACGGCAACATTCTCCGCGACCTCAACGAACCCGGCTCGGAAGTCAACGTCGCTCACGGCGGCCGCGGCGGTCGGGGCAACAAGGCGTACGCCACCTCGACCAATCGCGCGCCCCGCGAGTATGGCCCGGGTACGCCCGGCGAGGAAAAGTGGATCACGCTCGAACTCAAAGTGATCGCCGACGCTGGCCTTGTGGGTTTGCCGAACGCGGGCAAATCGACCCTGCTCAGCCGCCTTTCCCAGGCTCACCCGGAAATCTCCGATTATCCGTTCACGACCAAGCACCCCAACCTCGGCATCGTCCATGTGGGTCATGAACGCACGTTCGTTCTCGCCGATCTGCCGGGGCTGATCGAAGGGGCTCACTCGGGCATTGGCCTGGGGCATGAGTTTTTGCGCCATGTGGAGCGCACGCGTGTGCTGGTGCATCTCGTCGAACCGTTTCCCAGCGATGGCTCCGACCCGGCGCTCAGCTATCGCACGGTTCGCCGCGAACTCGAATTGCATGGGCAGAATCTTCTCGACAAGCCGGAGATTATCGTGATGAGCAAATCGGAGCTCACCGATTCCGCCGACGCCCGGCAGCGACTCGAAGACGAGCTTCAGAAACCGGTGCTGGCGATTTCGGCGGTGACCGGGCAGGGGCTGGCGACGCTGGTCAATCAGGTCGTCACTCGGCTGGCGGAGATTCCCAAGATCGTCGAATCCCCCTTCCTCACCTCGCTTGGACAGGGCTAACGCATCATGCCAGGGCTTATCGTCGCCGATATCGGCAACAGCCGAATCAAGTGGGGCCGCTGCAAGGCGGATGCGATTGACATCCATGTGTCACTCCCCGCCGACGATCAGGCCGCCTGGCAGGCGCAGGCGACGGCCTGGGGCGCCGAAGACGCCTCTTGGGTCGTCGCCAGCGTGCAACCGCAGACGCGCGAACGCTTCGTGCAATGGCTCACTCAGCCCGTGCGCATCCTCGCGTCGCATCGCGACCTTCCCCTGGAAGTCGGGTTGGAATACCCCGATCGCGCCGGTATCGATCGGCTGCTGAACGCCGTGGCGGCGAACACGCGGCGAGGGCCGCAGCAGCGTGCGTTGATCGTCGATGCCGGCAGCGCCGTGACGGTCGACGTCGTCGATGAAGCGGGGGTGTTTCGCGGCGGCGCCATCATGCCCGGGTTGCGGCTCATGGCCGAGGCGTTGCACGATCACACCGCCTTGCTTCCCGTTGTCGATGTCCACGAACGCCGGCTGCCGCCGGGAACATCGACGACCGCCGCCATCGAAACGGGCGTGTTTCACGCCGTCGTCGGCGGCATCGACCGGTTGCTTGCGGACCTTCATCCCCAGGGCGCCGCCATCTTCTTGACGGGCGGCGACGCCGCCTTGTTGTCCGCTCATCTTCGGGCCACGGTCCAGGTTTGGCCCGAGATGACGCTGGAAGGCATTCGCCTTGCGGCGCGATGAACTCCCCTCCTCACGAGGCCTGCGCGTGGCCGCGCCGACGATTGTCGCTTGCCTGAGTCCGCCCGGGAAATCCGCGATCGCCTGTCTCGGGATCGTGGGGCCGCGCGGCTGGGAGATCGTCCGCACGCTCTTTCGCCGCGTCAAAAACAAGCCGCTCCCCGAGGAGCCAAACGTCCTCGCCGTTTATTTCGGCTCATTCGGCGATCCCGCGCTGGGCAGCGACGAAGTGATCCTTTATGTGCGCAGTTCGTCGAATCTCGAAGTTCACTGCCATGGCGGAGCCGAAGTGGTGCGGCTTCTCGAAGCGACGCTCGCCGCCCGCGACGTGCTGCCTGTCGCGCCGCAGGCATGGGCCGAGGCGGTTCACGGCTCGGAGCGCGCCGCCATGCTCGACATCGTGACCCGC
>JBAXFO010000435.1:0-4805 GCA_037139885.1 Planctomycetota bacterium | reverse complement strand
CAATCCGAACATCGTTTATATCGGCGGCAATGAGAGCCAGTACAATTCCACGCTCAACGGCACGGCCGGCGGCGGCGGCTTCATCCGCGTCGACGTCACCAAGATCGCCGATCCGTTTGCCTTGGTCCCTTACAACAACCGCGCCAACGACGGCGGCTTGGTGCAAACCGCCACGACCGGAGCGGCCATCACCTCGGGCTCAAATGCGGGCATCATCACGAGCTACCCGCCGGCGCCTTACGTCAACATGCTCCGCGATCCCGACAATCCCTTCCTCACCCCGTCGTCGCTCCGCTTCACCGGCGTGAGCCGATTCACCAACACAGGCGAAGGCGCCACCTTTGGGCCCTTCGGCGCCGCCGACCTGTACTACACCAGCAATCACCACGAAATCGCCGTCATCCGCGACCCGCTGACCGGCGCCACGCGCGTCATCATGGGCAACGACGAAGGCGTCTTCACCGCGACCGACGTCGGCGATGGCACCTCCGCGCCAGATATCGGCAACTCCGTCTCCGTCTCTGGCGGACGCAACGGCAACCTGCAAATCGTTCAGTTTTACGACGGCGCCGCGCAGCCAGGCGTCCTCTCGGCCGATCTGGCGGGCGCCCTGCTCTACGGCGCCAGCCTCAACAATAGCTACCCGTATTCGGATCCCGATGTGCTCGACACCGGAGCAATCGGCTGGGCCAGTCCCTTCGGCCTCGGCAGCGGGTCCGGCGTCAAGGCCGATCAGACCGGCACGGGGCAATCGTATTTCTTCAAGTGGCCCAAGTTCGGGGCGTCTCCCCTCGCTTCCGATTTCTTCTCGGTCGGCTTCCCCGGCGCCGGCGAAATCAGCCGCACAACCGGGCTCCTGCAGGCCGGCGACGACCCCGCCAACGGCGCCGGTCAGTGGCCCAGCGAAGGCGGGTCGCGCTTCGCCGTCAATCCCATTGATCCCACGGCCATCGTCGTCAGTTCGAGCGACCCGACGAAGGGGGGCCGCGTATTTCTCACCTCCGGTCCGCAGGGGACCGGCATTCAGTGGTTCCCGATCGCCGAACCGTCGGATCTCGACGGCACCTACGCACCCGCGCTGGCGTTTGGCGCTCCGGAGACGGCGAACTCGCCGCTCAGCGGTTTTATTTACGCCGGCACCATCGGCGGAAAAATCGTCGCCGGCAAGGTTCAATCCGGCAAGATCTTCGTCACCTTCACGGGCGGCGCACCCTGGAAAGACATTTCCGCCGGTCTCGACGCCGACGGCTCAGCCGTTCAATATATTGTCGCCAATCCGACGCGAGGCAGCCACGAAGCCTTCGCGGTCACCACGACGAATGTCTACTGGATGCCGGATTCGTCGGTCGCCTCGCCGACCTGGGTCAAGATTACCGGCAACCTCTTCGACGCCGCCTTGACTCGCAAAATCTTTAACGATCCCAATCAGGCGATCGCCACGCTCAAAACCCTAACTTCCCTGCAGGCCGATTGGCGTTATCAAATCCCCGACGACCTCAACAACCCGACAGGGCCGAAACATCCGGTCCTTTACGCCGGCGGCGAAGGGGGCGTCTACCGGTCGCTCGACAAGGGGACGACCTGGACGTACTTCCCCGATACCGCCATCGACGGCGCCTTCCAGGAAGGCGGACTGCTTCCCAGCGTTCGCGTCACCGATCTGGCGCTGTCGCTGGGCAACATCAATCCCGCCGACGGCGCTCCCTTCCAGCAACCATTCGGGCGCGATATGCTCGTAGCCACGACGTACGGCCGCGGCACCTTCGTCATCCGCCTCAACGACTTCATCACCTTGCCCAACGGCCAACCGCTTTACAAGTATGCGACGACTCCCGTCGCCGGTCCCCACATCGTGTCGGTCGCCGGCTCCAATACTTCCGGTCCACTCACCGGCATCGATGTCACTTTCAGCGGTCCCGTCGATCCGGTCACCTTCACCAAGGACGATATCGTCAGCATCGTCGATTCCGCGGGCAATTCGGTCCCCATCGGCTCCGTGGTCGATATCACGGGCGGCCAGCCGCACAACGTTTACAACATCGTGTTCACCACTCCCTGGAGCGTTTACGGCAATTTCCAGATCACGATCGGCTCGTTTATCTCCGATTTCGCGGGCAACCGCCTCGATCAGAATCAAAACGCCCTCACTGGCGGCGCCAACGGCGAAACGCCCGGCGACACCTTCACGGGCGTCGTCACCTACATCCGCAACACCGCTCCGAGCTTCGTCAAGGGAGCGGACCAGGTGAAATCGGAAGACTCGGGTCCGCAATCGGTTCCCGGTTGGGCGACCAGCGTCTCCGTCGGTCCGCCCGCCGATGTCGCGACGGGCCAAACTTTGGCCTTCACCGTGACGAACAACAACAACGGCCTGTTCGCCGTTCAGCCGGCCGTGGCGCCCAACGGCACACTCACTTATACGTTCGCCCCGAATGTGTTCGGCACGGCGGTCGTCACGATTTTCGCCAAGGATAATGGCGGCACGGCCAACGGCGGCGCCGACACCAGCGCCACGTTCACCTTTAACATCACGGCGACTTCGGTCAACGATCAGCCCACGTTCAATGCGGGAGCCAATATCTCCAAGACGGAAGACGCCGGCCCGCAAACGATTCCCAACTGGGCGAGCGTCGCGGTCGGCCCCGCGAACGAAACGGGACAAACTCTGACGGCCATCGTGCAATCGGCGACGTTCACGAGCCCATACTACAACACCATCGCGAAATTCTTCAGCACGCCGCCGACCATCGACGCTTCGGGCACGTTGACCTATCAAACCGCTCCGAACGCCAACGGCACGGTCACTCTCACCGTCGTCCTCAAAGACAATGGCGGCACGGCCAACGGCGGCGTCGACACCAGCGTGGCGCGCACGTTCAACATCGAGGCGACTCCCTCCAACGATCAGCCCAGCTTTACGGTGGGCCCCAACCAACGAGTCGCCGGCGGCGCTCAAAGCGTGCCCAACTTCGCCACCAATCTCCTTAACTACCCGGCCGCGCCCGTCGCTCCGTCCCCGGACGAAGTCGTGCAGGCGCTGACCTTCACTCTGTCGAACGACAACCCCGGGTTGTTCGCAGTGCAGCCGTCGATTTCACCGAATGGGACTCTCACCTATACCCCCGTCGCCAACGCCAACGGCGTCGCCACCGTGATGGTCTTCGCGAAAGACAATGGCAGCGCCACCAATGGCATCAACACCAGCATCACCCAAACATTCACCATCACGATCAAACCCAAAAGCGGCACCAGCGTCGGACTCGCATCGTCGCTCAATCCGAACGTTTACTCGCAAGCGTCGACCATCACAGCGACGGTCCGCGATCTCACCCAGCCCGGCGTTCCTCCCGTTTCGGGTTCGACAGGAACCGTCACGTTCGTCGTCAATGGCGTCGCTCGCGCCCCCGTCGCGGTCTCCGCAGGCGGAACGGCCGTACTCCCCGGAATCCTCGATGCCGGGGGCCATACCATCACTGCAACCTTCAGCGGCGACCTTGGCTATGCGGCCAGCGCCGCTCCGGCTCTGACGCAAACCGTGACGAAGGCCAGCACGACCACGGTCGTCACGTCCGCCATGTCGCCGTCGATCGTCACCCAGGGAATTTTGCTCACCGCGACTGTATCCCCCGTCGCTCCCGCCACGGCTTTGCCGACGGGTACGGTCACGTTCGTCATTGACGGCAATCCGCAAACCCCGTCGCCGGTCGTCAATGGCGTCGCCACGTTCGTTCGTAATTTCATGGCGATTTCGCCGAATCACACCGTTTCGGCAGTCTTCAACGCGACCGCGAGCCCGGCCCGCTTCAACAACAGTACGTCCGCGACGATCATCCAGGTGGTCAATCCCAATCCGATCGCGTTTTCCTCGGTTCCCGCGAACGTCGTCTCCAGCTCCCCGTTCCCGGTCGTCGTTCGCTATCTCCAGACCAACGGCACAACGACCGACACGACGTTCAACGGTCCGATCACGCTGTCGCTCAACTCCGCGTCGACGGGCGGAACTTTCGCCCCCGTCACGGTGAATGCAGTCGCGGGCGTCGCCACCTTTAACAATCTGGCGATCGCCAAGGCCGGGGCTTACACCTTCAAAGCCGTCAGCGGCACGATCCCCGCCGTGGTGTCGCCGAATCTGAACGTGACGGCGAGTTCGATCACGGCTTTCTTCTCGGCTCCTCCAGCCGCCGGCGCTGCCGTGAACATGATCATCAACGCGCTCGATATGACCGGCGGCGTCGCTCTCAATTACAATGCCCCGGCTCAAGTCAGGGTCAATTCGGCTCCCGCCGGTGCGACCGTCACCGGCCCCTTGGCCTCCACGATCACGAATGGCGTGCTCACCCTCGTTGGCCTCAAGTTCAGCAAGGCGGGTACCTACTCGCTTACCGTGACTTCCAACAGCTTCACGTATTCCCTCAGCGTCGTCGTCACCGCTCTGGGTCGCTTCACCTGAGAACGGGATCGTTCGCGACGCTTCGCAAGTGGGTTGCACAAACCCGCTTCGGCGAAGCGTCGCGAGCGTTTTGTCAACCAAACGCTGTCGCGGCCCAAGCGCCTCGTCCGCGCAATTTCACCAATTCCCCCTGCGCCACTTCGCGGCGACCTCATTCGCCGCTCGAGTCTGCCGATTCTAACGCCAAAAACGACCGTTCCGTCTTTGCCGATCGGGCCGATAAATCCGATTTTTCCACAATTTCCCTACGCGCCATGCCGATAGAAAAGGTGGCTCCTCGGAGTTCTCGGCTCCGCAGCCTCGATTTCTCTTTGCGGATGGTGTTGTATGCGTAAAGCTTGGCTCGGTTTGGCGG
>JBAXFO010000434.1:0-4810 GCA_037139885.1 Planctomycetota bacterium | reverse complement strand
TAGTCGTCCCACACCTCATCCGGAATGATCTCGATCCTCCCATCCATAAACACTTTCCAGTTCGGCGTTCCTCGCCACCCCAGATATTCTCCCCATTCGAGCTTTGTGAAGATATTCCCCTTCTCCCCCCGTGCCGTAATTCGTTGATACGCCTTCTCCAAATTCGCCGTCGTCTCATCTTGCCCACGAAGCCGCAGGATCGGATTGAACGCATGCAGCGGCGGCAGACTGACGACGCACAGCGCCGCCAACCCAATGACGGTGAACAACGCCCCGCGATTGGGAGGATAGGCGACTTGACGTGAGCGTGGCCAAAAGTCTGCGAGCCGCACACTTAACATCGGGGCGATGATAATCAGCCACCACACGACCATGCGAATCGACCGGGCCGCCAGAAAGCCGAAGCACAGGAGCAGAAACGCCTCGCGCCACGAAACGCGCCGACCGATGCTCCAACTCCAACCCAGGGTCATGATCACGATCGGCAGCGACACGAACCACGCCACGCCGATCCCTTGATCCCAACTCGGCGGCAACCATTCATCGATCCGCCGCGCCGCCGAGATGCCGGAAGTGTGTTGCGCGTAGACGTAAATCTCCCAGCCATACGGATTGATCAGCGTCGCCCCGGCTGCCGCGACGCATGCCGCGATCCAGCAACCGACCTGCAACGCCCCCCCGGGCAGCAACGCAAAAACGCGCCCTGCCGTAAACATGCCGATCAGCATCAACCCCGCCGGAAACGCCCCATGCACATTCGCCCACAACGTCAAAAACAACGGCGTCGCCGCCAGCCAACGTGGATCCTTTTCCGCTCGCAAAAGCACATCGTAAAGCCCAACGAAGAGCAGAATCGAAACCGTTTGCGGCCGAATCGTCAAAACCTGCCAGCTTCCCAAAAACGTCGCCAACCCGAGCGCCATGGCGATTTCGAGCGACCCGCTCACGCGCCGGCAAATCGCCACGATCCAGAGCCACGCCCCGGCGAGCAGCAACGCATTGACCGTCCGCACGAGCCCCAGGCCGCCCCAGGTATCGAGTTGGAAGTAGGCGATCTGCGTCAGCCAGTTGACATCGAGAAACGGCGTCCCCGGCACGGTGTACGTAAAAATATCGAAATCGAGCAACTCCCCCCGCTGCACGATCTCCCGGCCTCGAGCAAGATGATGGTAGTAATCGACCAGATACGCATCGTTGGTGGCTTGCGAGATGAACACAATGGCCGGCGCCAAAAGCCAGCGCACCCAACGATCGTCGACCTTCATGAATCGCCTCGTGTTTCGGTTGGCCGCTCCGCGTCGCGCCGAACCAGTTTAGCCCATTTTTGGTCGGCGCCGCCCAATTCGCCTTGCTTCCCTGAACCGATTTCATCATTCTGTAGGCGCGGGACACGGTTGTCCTCCGCCCTTTGTCAGGATGATCTCATGGGCACGGTCGATATTCTCCGAAAAAAACGCGACGGCGGCCGACTCTCGACCGACGAGATCGACGCCTTCGTTCGCGGCGTCACCGATCGCTCCTGGCCCGATTATCAATCGTCGGCTCTGCTCATGGCCATCGTCCTCAAAGGGATGGACGCCGGCGAGACCGCTCATCTCACGCGGGCCATGGTCGCCTCGGGTGAGAAACTCGACTTCTCCGATCTCCCCGGCCCCAAGGTCGACAAACATTCCACCGGCGGCGTCGGCGATAAAACTTCGCTGATCCTCGCCCCCCTCGTCGCGGCGTGCGGCGTGTATGTGCCGATGATGTCGGGCCGGGGCCTGGGGCATACCGGCGGCACGCTCGATAAACTCGAATCGATCCCCGGCTTTCGCGTCCATCTCAGCCTCGACGAATTCCGCGCCACGCTCAAGGACATCGGCTGCGCTCTCATCGGCGCCACCAAAGAGATCGCTCCTGCCGACCGCGTGCTTTACGCCCTCCGCGATGTCACCGCCACGGTCGAGAGCATCCCGCTCATCACCGCGTCGATCCTCAGCAAGAAGATCGCCGAGGGAATCGACGCTCTGGTCATGGACGTCAAATGCGGCAACGGCGCCTTCATGAAGAACCACGCCGACGCCCGCGCCCTCGCGCAATCGCTCGTCGCCAACGGCAACGCGAACGGCGTGAAGACCCAAGCCGTCATCACGCACATGGACGCTCCCCTGGGCGTCACCATCGGCAACGCCCTCGAAGTGCAAGAGTGCATCGAGATTTTGAACGGCTCCATCAAATCGGGCGATCTCCGCGAACTGTCGCTCGATCTCGCCGCCCGCATGATTCAAATCGTTGGTCGTACGAAAACGCTGGCCGAGGCGCGGACGATGATTGACACCGCCCTGTCATCGGGAGCAGGGTTGGAAAAGTTCCGCGAAATCATCATCCGCCAGGGCGGCGATCCGGCCGTGCTCGACGATCCGAAGAAACTCCCCCAGGCCAAGAAGCGGCATCTGCTCAAGGCCGAACGCGGCGGCTATGTGACGGCGATCCACGCGGAATCGTTTGGCCGGGCGTGCATGATGCTCGGAGCCGGGCGCTCGCGCGTCGACGATGTCGTCGATCCCGCGGTGGGGGCCACGTTGCTGGTCGAACCGGGCAAGAGCGTTCATCCCGGCGATCCGCTGGCGGAAATTCACTATCAAGGCGGCGCGCAACTCGATGCGGCCATGTTTCTCTTTGAGTCCGCGATCACTCTGGGCGACGCGCCCCCTGTCAAGGCGCCGCTCATTCTCGAGGTTCTGTCATGAAAATCGAACCCATTTCGCCCGATTCCGATCCGAATCCGGTTCGTTCTGAAGCGGACGGCCGCGAACCGCGCCGCAGCCGGTGGCGTTCGGAACGCAAGCCCCGTGAAGAACGGCCCGAACGCGACTGGACCGAACGCGAGCGTGCGGAGTACGAACACCGCGAGCGCGAACGGCTCGGCCATGAACGTTACGAACGCGAGCGACCCGAACGAGAGAAACGCGAGCGTGAACGAGCGGAACGCGAAAGCGCCGAGCGGCAACGCCTCGGCCATGAACGGTATGAACGCGAACGCGATGAACGGGAGCGACTCGATCACGAACGTCGGACACGAGAGCGGGCTGAGTACGAACGCAGCGAACGCCAGCGCCTCGGCAACGAACGCTATGAACGCGAACGTGCCGAACATGAGCGGGGCGAGCACGAGCGCCGCACACGGGAGCGAACCGAATACGAACGCAGCGAGCGCGAACGCCTGGGCAGCGTACGTTATGAATCCGAACGCGCCGAACGCGAACGCCTCGAACGTGAACGCCTCGATCGCGAAGACATCGACCTCGAACGCCGCGAGCGCGCCCGCCTCGGCGATGAGCAATACGAGCGCGAATACGCCGCCCGTCAGCAACGCGAGTTTTCCGAATCGACGAGCGAAGAATTGGCCGAGCCGAACGCGGAAACGACGCCGTTCGTCATGCGGGCCTGGCTCTTCATGGCCGTCGCGTTTTTGACGACGTTCGTCTATCTCTCCTCAGGCGGCATCGGCTTACGCATGCAGGCCTTTTGCGGCATCTTCGTGATCCTCGGTCTGGTGGCTCTCTTCTCGAAAAACTTGATGGCCGTGAAGTGGCAGCCGATCCTGATCGGTTTCACGATTCAGGTGTTCCTCGCCCTGTTCATTCTCAAATTCGAGATCAATAACATGGAGGGCCTCGGCATTCCCGACGGCTTCCGTCCGGGTTATGCCCTCTTCGAATGGATCGCGGGATTCTTCCGCATGTTCCTCGAGTTCTCTCGGCAGGGGGGAGCGTTCGTGTTCGGGGCTCTCGTCGACGAAGAAAAGATGCGCGTTCTCTTTGGCCGCAACACCGCGCCGATTTTCGCCCTCTCGGTCGTGCCGACGATCATCTTCGTTTCGTGCTTCTTCACGATCTTGTTTTACTTCGGCATCCTCCAGTTCATCGTGCGGTTCTTCTCGCATGGCATCATGGCGCTCCTGGGAACCAGCGGCGCCGAAACGCTTTCGGCCGTGGCCAACGTCTTCATGGGCCAGGTCGAATCGCCGCTGGTGGTGAAGCCGTACATTCAGCGGATGACGACATCGGAACTCCTCGCCGTCATGGTCGGCGGCATGGCGACCATCTCCGGCTCGCTCATGGCCATCTACATCGGCTTCGGGGCCGATAGCGTCGCCATCCTCACGACCAGCATCATGGCCGCCCCGTGCGGCCTGTATCTTTCGAAGCTGCTCATCCCCGAAACGGGCAAGCCGGTGACGCGCGACATGGTGAAAACCGTCGACGACATGAAGCACCGCAACGTGATCGACGCCGCCACCGCCGGAGCCAGCGAAGGCATGAAGCTCGCGATCAACATCATCGCCATGCTGATCGCGTTCATCGCCTTGATTCATCTCGTCAATGCGTTCCTCCACTACTTCCCGACCGACACGTCGCTCCCGGCCTGGCTCAGCTCCACCGACGACCCGACGCTCGATGGTCCCGCCTTGTTCTGGGTGCGCGCTCGTAAGTATGTTTCGACAATCCTCGGGTTCGGAGCCGTCGTTTGGATCTTGCGTTGGCCGGCGCTCCGCGTTCTCAAAATGTTGCAGCTCGACGACGAATATCGCGATTGGAAGAAGTCGGTCGGCATGGTCCGCTTCGCGCCCATCGTGCTCGGTTATTTCCTCTTCCTCGGCGTCGTCGACATCTTGATGCGCACGCTCCCCGCCAACTTGACCCTCGGCGAAATCTTCGCGACGCTGTTCTATCCGCTCGCTCTTTTGATGGGCGTCGAAGACAGGGATGCCGGCAAGGTCGCGAGCCTACTCGGCACGAAACTCGCCACCAATGAATTCGTGGCC
>JBAXFO010000433.1:0-4823 GCA_037139885.1 Planctomycetota bacterium | reverse complement strand
ATCTGGCGGCGATCCGTGATGACCAATGCGCACAGCAGCCAGAACGCGAGCATTGCTCCGACGACTGCGGCCGCATAAGCCCAGAACTTCATGCGCCGCGTCGTCCAACCCGCCGCCAGAAGCACGAGCGCCGCCACGGCGAGAAGGAAATAGACGACGTTGGCGCGATCGACGATCCCGTCGAGCATGTCAGGCTCCGGTCATATTCACGGAGGGGCCGTTCTTTTTCTTTTTCGTGTTCGGCGGACGAAAGAAGATGAATGCGGTGGCGACCAGGCCGACCGAGCAAAAGAAAGCGGTACGGCGAACCGTCATGTCGCGTGCGAAAAGCAGCAGCAAGTCGGGAACGTGCGCGCGTTCGCCGAGGAGGTAGGGCGCCGCCACGACGCTCAAACCCATCACGACTCCCAAGGCGAGAGTCAGGTTGAACAACAGGCCGGGCAAGCGAGCGGTCATGGGGGATCCTCGAGGGAAATGATGGTTCCCCAAGGTCATCGGCAAGCGCCGGGCGCCGAGGCGTCCTTTCTTTGATGCGATTTTGCGGAGCCGACCCTCGACCTTAACGCGAGCGCCGACGAGGCAAATTGGCGAATCTGAGTCGGCTCGCGATGGATTAGTAAGTTCCGCGCCGCAGCAGCCAAACATCGCCGCCGGTGCAATCGACGACATAGAGATCGCGTTCGCTGCGGACGACGGAGATGTGGCGATGATCGGTTGTCAGAAAATGGGGCTGGGCGTCGTCGTAGCGAAACTGGCGCGGCGACAGACAATAGACATTGGCCATGACGATGCTGCCGTTGGCCTGTCGACTTTGAAAGGTGAGCCGGGGCACGATGCGCCCCTGAAACCTCGCCAGCTTATAGGAAACGAGATAGTCGTACTGGAAATCGGGGGGTGGCGTCATCGGATAGCCGAGATCGGCGAAGTAGGATCGCACGCCTTGAGGGCGGGAACTCTCTTCGTCATCCATGTGAACGACATAATCGAGGTCGATCGTTTCGGGGCGGAGCGCGAAATAGCCCCCCGTGCCGCCGATCGCGAGTAAAATCACGGCCGCGGCGGCGACCCAGACCGTCCGGCTGCGCGGCCGCGTCGCCGTCAGGCGGGCATTGATGCGGCTCTTAAGATCGGCTGCGGGCTTGATGTCTTTTAGAGCGGACACAACCGCCGCCTCGAAGCGAGCTTCGCTCTGGTTCCAGTTTTGGCAACCCGGGCAAAGATCGATGTGACGTTCGACGGCGTCGAGTTCGACGGCGTCGAGTTGCTCCGGGTCACGGCGCTGAAGCGTCAACAGCAGACGTGCATCGTGACAATCCATCACGCCTCCTCCTTCCGCCCCCAGGCCAAAGCCGGCTCCACGCGGAGCAGGCGTTCCCGCAAATACGACTTCGCTCGCGCCAGCCGCGACATGACCGTTCCCACGGGAACACCCAGTTGATCGGCGATTTGACGGTAGCTGAATTCCTCGAAAAAATACAAGACCAGAGGCGTACGAAACGCCTCGGGGAGATCGTTGAGCGCCTCCTGCAATTTCTCAGGCTCGATGACCAGCGGCTCGGCGTCCCAGCGTTCGATCGGTTCGGTCGATTCGTCGAGCGACACGGTCTTGGCGACCTTCGTCGAGCGCAAGCGATGCAGATAAGCATTGCGTACGATGCTGAAGAGCCAACCTCGGGCGGCCGCCGCCTCACGCAGCTGATCGATCTTGATCTGGGCCTGGCAAAAAGTTTCTTGCGTGAGGTCGTCCGCTTCGCCCGCCGTCCCGCAGAGACGATACGCGAAACGATAGACCGATTCATAGTGTTCCGTCACCAAGTCCTCGATTCGAGGACGTCGGGTGAACCAGGCCATGGCGTTTCTCCCGCGAGAATGATCCGCGACGCACGGTTATTATTCCAGAATTTCACCGAAAATCGAGCGCATAGTTGAAATCCCCGCCGCGGCGTTTCGATGACGATCCGGCCCGCAACTTGATCCCCACTTCCAGAATTTTCCTTGTCGGACCATTTTTTGGGAATAATCTATCGCGATAAGTATCACCTATGTATGCGGGCTGCCGACTTTCGGTCGCCTGCACATTTTGGTTTCCGACCTATCGCTCCATGGGAGTTGCGGCATGAAGAAGCTTTTGGGAGTCTTTTTGTGTCTGAGCCTGTGTCTGGCGCTTGGCGTCGGCACGACGGGATGCACCAAGAAGGAAGTCGAAAAATCCAAAGAGAAGGATAAGATGCTTCCCAAGAAGGGCGATGAAGCCTCGAAGAAGGAAGAGGCCGCCAAGAAGCCTGACGAAGTCAAGAAGGCGGCTGAACCCAAGGCGGAAGCGCCCAAGACGGAACTGCCCAAGGTTGAAGCCCCCAAGACGGAGTTGCCGAAAGTCGAAGCTCCAAAGACCGAATTGCCGAAAGTCGAAACCCCGAAGACGGAAGTGAAGACTCTTCCGCCCGCCAAAGTCGAGGAACCGAAGGTCGAACCTAAGGTCGAGCCGAAGAAGACCGACGCTCCCTCGCTAGAAGCTCCCCCGAAGCTCGACCTGCCGAAGATCGACGCGCCCCCGTCCAAGGGTGTTCGTCTGAATGTGCCGGCGAATCGTCCCTCGTTCGTCTCTGCCATGATTTCGCGAAACTCGCTCGTTGGCTGATCGTCAGCTCCCGAGCGCTTTACTCCCCGAGCATGAACCCTCATGCTCTTCGTTCACCCCTTGTTTTTACATCTTGAAAGGATGTTACGATGAAGAAGTTCCTTGCGATTTTCAGCTGCGTCGCCCTGTCCGTCGCCCTCGTCGGCGGCTGCGATAACAAGAAGGCCGAGACCACCAAGAAGCCCGAAGACAAGAAGACCGATGGCAAGAAGACCGAAGACCCCAAGAAGGTCGAAGAACCCAAGAAGGCCGAAGAACCCAAGAAGGCCGAAGAACCCAAGAAGGTCGATGGCAAGTAATCGAGCGATTTGAGCTCTCAAGGCCGATCCTTCTCTTACGAGAAAGATCGGCCTTTTTTCATTGAGTTTTCGGTTCTCCGCAGGAGAACGCTCACGTAACGCACGTTCTGTGGGCGCGTCGCGTCAGCTCTTCGGCGCAACCCATGACGCGTATCGCGTGGAGTCAGCGCACTCCTCCGGAGAGCCGCGAACGCTCAAATCAAGTCGTCCGTCCCCCAACGCTTCAGCATTCCGCCGAACGCATCGATGCGGCGATCGCGCAGGAACGGCCAGTTGCGGCGGGTTTCCCCGATGCGGGCCGGATCGCAGGGCACGATCAGATTCTCTTCTTGGTCGTGCGACGCACGCCTCAGCACCACGCCGAACGGATCGCTGACGAACGACGCTCCCCAAAATTCCAATCCAGCCGACTTCGGACCTTCATGCCCCGTGCGATTGATGGCGGCCACATACAACCCGTTCGCGATGGCATGCGAGCGCTGAATCGTTTCCCATGCCGAATGTTGGGGCACGCCCCATTCCGCTTTTTCTTTCGGATGCCAGCCGATGGCCGTGGGATAGACGAGCGCCTGGGCGCCCTGCATCGCCGTCAAGCGGGCCGCTTCGGGGAACCATTGATCCCAACAAACCAGGACGCCGATCTTGCCGAACTTGGTGGCGAACACTTTGAACCCGAGGTCTCCGGGGGTGAAGTAATACTTCTCGTAAAAGAGGGGATCGTCGGGGATGTGCATTTTGCGATAGAGGCCGAGCATCGTGCCGTCCGCGTCGAAGACCACGGCGGTGTTGTGATAGACGCCGGCCGCACGCCGTTCGAAGAGCGAGGCGACGATCACCTTGCCGAGCGTCTTCGCGAGCGCCCCCAGACGCTGCGTGCTTGGTCCCGGAATCGACTCGGCGAGATCGAAGATCGACGCGTCGCACGACTGACAAAAATACTGCGAACGAAACAGCTCCGGCAAGCAAATGACATTGGCCCCGGCTTCCGCGGCTTGTTCGATCCGCGTGACCGCCCGCTCGAGATTGACCGCCGGGTCGAGGTCGCACTGCATTTGAATCAAACCGAGCGTGAAAGGAGAACGATCGTTCATGGCGGAGCCTCCGGAAAAATGTCAGGCGAGATATTGTACGGCGCCGGGCAACCCCTGCGACGGCGTTAGCGTGCCGCACATTTGTTGACGACGGGATTGGGCACGCGATCGAGCGTGACGGGATAATTCTCGAACGATAGAGAGTAGCATTGTTCGAACAACGGCCTTAGGTACGTTTCGATCGACGGATCGTAAAAGGGTTCGACGACGAACTCGCGGCCATCCATGCGGTGGCGGATATCGCCTTCCTCGACGACAACGTTGCCGGCCTTGATGACGTAGCGCGGATAGCGAAACATCTGCTCGCCGTCGGGGTTCGCGTTGTAGATCGCCACATCGGCGTCGGCGCCGACGCCAAGATGCCCCTTGTGCGGCAAGCCGAGCGCCCGAGCCGGCCCAGCCGAGGTGATGATAGAAATTTCGTAGAGAGAATATTCGCGCTGCAGATCGGGGAGCACGATGCGTTTCAGCGCTGCGGCGGGAAGCCCTTTGATCTGCTCGCGGCGAAATTCCGCGTTCATGAGCAGATGCAGGATCTCGGGATAACGCCAAAAGCAGGCGCCGTTGGGATGGTCGGTGGTGAGATAGACTCGCCAGGGGTCGTCGATGAGCAGCAAGAGTTCGAGCCCGACCGCCCATTGCACGACATTAACCAGATTGTTTCCCTTGTAGGTATAAGGGACGATCCCGCAACCGGTCTCGTTTTCGACATCGATGTTGCCCCACTTGCGGCCCGTGAGCTGATAAAGCAGGTGCTGCCAGGGACCGTCGGCGCTGAGCGTCACGGCGTTGCCG
>JBAXFO010000432.1:0-4834 GCA_037139885.1 Planctomycetota bacterium | reverse complement strand
TACGCGCCAGCGGGCTACGCGCCCCCTGGATATGTTCAACCCGGCTACCCGCCTCCCGGTTACCCGCCTCCGGGTTATCCCCAGCAAGCGTATGGCGCTCCTCCGCCCGGATATTACCCCCCGCAGCCCGCGCCGGCTGCCGGTTTCGGGTTCGATGAAAGCGCTCACGACGGCGCCGAAAACGACTCCGACGACTCCGACGACACGACGCCCCGGCGCCGTCCCCCCGCGGCGAAGAAATCGAGCATGGTGCCGCTGGTGATTGCGGGGGCCGTGGTCGTCATCGGAGGCATTGCGCTTCTGTTCCTTTCGCCCATGATTAAAGACGCGGTGGGCCACGATCCCAACAAGCCCGCGCCGCCCCCCATCGTCAAGGCGAAGAGTCTGTCCGAGCTCGCCAAATGGAACAAGAAACAGCTCGAGCAAAATATCGCGGAGGCTAATGGCAAGAAGGTGGCGGGGGTCAATCCTCGGCCCATCACCGGCGCCAACGGCCTGCCGCGCCGGGCCCTGTTCATCGCTCCCGTGAATTACCTCTTCCACAATGCGACGCACTTTTACCAGGTTCGCGAAGGCAGCGGCGCCGGCGAAAATTCGCTGCTCTACCGCTTCAACATGGGGGCGCCTTTCAACATCGAGAAGAATCAGATCTACGTGCTCTCCGACGCCGGCGATCCCCGCTACCCCTCCACCGCTCCGCAAAAAGACGTCATCGAAGCGGCCATCAAAGACTTCGTCGAAACCTCGCGCCCCCAAGATCGCATCATCGTCGTCTTCTCGGGCCATGCCTGCGATATCGAAGACAAGGGTTACCTCGTCCCGATCGAAGGCGATAAAGACGAGAAAAATTCGCTCATCCCCATCGATTGGGTCTACGAGCAACTCGCCAAATGCAAGGCCCGCCAGAAAGTCCTCGTCGTCGACGCCTTCCGCTTCCCCCCGGCCCGCGGCCTCGAACTCCCCGCGACCGGCACGATGACCGAAGCTGTCGATAAACAACTGGAGAATCCCCCCGCCGGCGTGCAAGTCATCACGGCGTGCACGAAAGATCAACAATCGCTCGAGTTCGAAAACGGCAGCTTGTTTCAGTCGGCCCTGATCGACGCCTTCCGCAAGATGGCTCTCGGCGCGATTGTGCAGCCCAAAGATTCGCTGCCGCTGGGCGATCTCGTGCAGCGCATCAACGGCTTCATGAAAGAGAATCTCGGCGGCAGCGCCATGATGGCGAAAGACGACAAGGCCGAAGCCGGCATGGCGCAGACCTGCCGCCTCTCCGGCAAGGAGACCGACGCCGGCGCCGAGCCGAACCCCGCCGAGGCCGCCCCGGCGAACGTGGCCTTCCTCAAAACCGACAAGAACGAAGCGGGCCTCGTCGTCGCCAAATCCATTCTCAGCGAGATTCAGAAATTCCCGCCGATGAAGTCGTCCCAGGTCAGCCAGCTCTCGTCTCTCTCGTTGGCGGCGCTCCGCGGCTCCGCCAAAGAGATCGACGAATACAAGGACGACGGCTTCAACCCCTTCAACGCTGACGCCGCCGAACTCAGCGCGAACAAGGACAAATATCCCCTCCGCATGATGACCTACGAGATCTCGACCAAGCTCAAAGAATTCGTCGGCCTGCCCATGCGCGAAGTTCTCAGCAACCCCGGCGGCCCGCTCGACGCCAAGGCCAAGAGCCGTTTCCTCCTCGAACAGAAAGACCCGGCTCTTGCCGTGCTCGTCCTCGAGGAGACCCTCGCCGACGCGAAAAAGTTGGCCGAGGATCGCGAGAAGGAAACCTCCAAACGCTGGCAGGCCCACTTCGACCTCGCCCTCGCTCGCCTGCAATCGCGACTCGTCTACATCTACGAGTACAACAACCTCATCGCCCTCATTCGCGGCGACGCCCTTCCCGAGCTCTCGCCCACCAGCACCGGCTGGCGCGTCAACACCTCCGCCAAAATCCAGATCAAGGAAGCCACCGTCAAGGCCATGGCCAAGGACGCTTCCAAAATCTGGGAACGCCTCAGCAAGGACTATCCCGGCACCCCTTGGGCCGTCATCGCCAAACGCGAAAAGAACGTCTCCATGGGTTTGCAGTGGGTCGCCACCAAGGATTGATCATGGATCGCGGCAGCGGAGCGAGGACTTGACGCACAGTAGAAGCGGCGTCCGCCTCGCTCCGTCGCCGCGCTCATCGCCATCCGCTTCCCGTCACCGAATCGACAGCGAAAACGCCCCCAACGCTTTCCCGTTGTAGCTCGTCGCTACGAGATAATAAATCCCGTTGGCGGGGGGCAGGAAGATGATGCGGGCGTTGAGACCGGGACCGGAGTCATCGTCGACGACCACTTCATTGCCCTTATTGTCTTCGATGCGGAGATAGGGGTCGAACTCGTTGCTCACCAGGTCGATGGTGTATTGCTTGCCGGTCTTGAAGGGGACCGGGTAACTCTTGGCTCGCGAATTGACGCGGACGCGGTCGAATAGATCGGCATCGGTCAGCTTGTCGTTTTTCTGCCAGAGAACCTCGTCTTTGACGACGACCGGGGGCTTCGCCTTCACGACAGTGACGTTGAAGTTCGACATGGATTTGAGATCTCCCCCCTCGGCCTGCACCCCAACGGCGATGCGGGCGTCATTGGCCTGCGGATCCGCGGTCAAGTTGAGGAGGAACGCCGTCTTGTCCTCGGGCAGCTGCGGCGCGTGCAACGCCGAGACCCCTCCCATCGGCAAGCCGGTGACCGACAGGGCCACAGGACCGGTGAAGTTCTTTCGGTCGATGTTCACCATGATGCTTTTGCGTTCGCCCGCCGCGAGCACGGTATCCGGAATGACGCCGACCCTTAGGCTTGGGGGCGGCTTCACGGGAAGCGGCTCAGGGGGCGGAATCTTGGCTGTGGTGTCGGGGAGTTTAGGATCAGGAGTTTTCTTGATCACCGTCTCGGGAACTTTAACGGGCGGCGGCGTTGGCGCGGCGATGACCGTGAGCAGCAGCGGCGTCTCGCCCTTCGCGTTTTCGGCTTTGCCAACCACGGTTAATTTTTTGTTCCTCGCTTCGGGAGCTTCGGGCGAGGCGCGCAATTCGAGATCGCCGCTCGACTCGTCCGCGCCGATGACGGGAGGGACTAAAAACCGGGGATGCAAGGTGACGCCCGGCGGAAGTCCGTCGACGGCCAAGGCGATCGGACCCGCGCAGCGTCGGCGTTCGACGTGCAGCAGAATGGTCACCGACTTGCCCGCTTCAAGCGTCTGCGGCGCGAGGGCGGTGAAATGCAAACTCGCCTCGGCGACGCCCATCGTCAATGTCACCGGCGCGCTCGCGGCGACCGAGCCGCTCGTGGCCCGCAGAGTCGCTGTCGTTTTCGAAGCCGGGGCGCGGGGACTCACTTCGAGCGCGATCGCGCTTTTCGATTTATGGCTCGGCAATGTGACCGGATCGGCCTTGACGCCTTCGGGCAAACCTTCGAGCCAACACTTCACTTCGCCCTCGCAATGCTGACGCTCGATGTCGAACGAGACGATCGCCTTCTCTCCCGGCACGAGCGAAGTTTCGCTGGCCGCGTGCAGCTTGAGCGACGCGGCTTCCGCGCGGGGGAACACCCAATACGCGAGGCCGGCCGCGAGCATGATCAGCGCCGCCAGAGCGCCGCCGACAAGGAGCGGCCGCCGCGATGTCGGCGGTTTTTGGACGCGTGCGGGAGCCGTGGTCGGTTTCGTGGGGTTGTGCAGATTCGACGGCGTTTCACGCCAGGTGGGAGAAGGTCTCGCGATTGTCCCGACGGACCCCAGCGAGCCGTCGAGGGGAACTTCGGGAAGGGTCGCGGGCACGGCCGGAGCTCTGATCGGAGCCGAGGAGCCTCCGAGAGCGGCCTGAACGAAATCGGCGCACGTCGCGAAGCGTTCGCCAGGAGTTTTACCCAGAGCCTTGCTCACGGCGGCGGCGAGGGATGGCGAAATGTTCGGCGCCAGTTCGCTCAGCGCGGGGGGCGCCTTGGTCGTTTGCTGGATGAAGATGGCCGGGGCGTTGGCGCCGTTGAAGGGAACCCGTCCTGTCAGCGCCTCGAAGAGGGTGATCGCGAGGGCGTATTGATCGACGCGGCCATCGACCGTCTCGCCCATGATCAGTTCGGGAGCCATGTACTGAGGAGTGCCGAGAACCATGCCCGCACCGGTGAGGACCGATTGCGGCGCCGAATCGGTCGGTTCGCTCAGGGCTTTGATGATGCCCAGATCCCCGAGAAAGACTTGGCCGTCTTCGTCGAAGAGGATGTTTTCAGGCTTCACATCGCGGTGGATGAATTTGTTCTTATGCACGAAATCGAGAGCCTGGGCGATGGCCGGCAGCCAGTCATGAAGGCTCGCCGCCGGCATCGGCCCCGCCTGACCGTCCGCAAGCCGCGGCTGCCGATCGCGCAGGCTTCCCCCGGTCAGATATTGCATGACGGCGAACGGCACGCCATCGTGTTGGCCGATGTCGATGAGGGGCACGACATGGGGATGCGCCAGCTTGGCGAGGCTGCGCACTTCGCGCGTGAAACGCCCGGCAAAGGAAGCGTCGTGAATCAAATTCGACCGCGGCGCCTTGATCACGACATCGCGCTCGAGCTTCGCGTCGCGCGCGACGTAAACGTGAGCCATGCCCCCTTCGCCGAGCTTGCGAAGAACGTCGTAGCGTCCGTCGCACAGTTTCGCGCCGATCCATTCGGAGGTGTCGGATACCATTTCGAATCCTCCTTTTTCAATGACTCGCGACGGGGAAGGTCCATACGAGCGTTCGGACAGGTCGTCGACTTATCAAAAAACAGCTAATAGCTATTAGCTAACAGCTCTTAGCTGTTTTTCGACCTATTCC
>JBAXFO010000431.1:0-4836 GCA_037139885.1 Planctomycetota bacterium | reverse complement strand
GTCAAATTGAACGTCGAATCCCTCGGCAATCAGGTGCCCCATTTGCACTGGCATCTCTTCCCGCGCCGGGCCGACGACCCCGATCGGCTCAAGGCGGTCTGGCTGGCTCTCGATCGGGCCGACCGCGACCTCGCCGAACGCACTCGGCTCGAAGAAGGATCGATTCCGCGCGCGGAGATCGTCGCACGTCTTCGCGATCGCTTGCGGACGCCATAGAATTGCCGCATGACCACTCTCCGCATCGGCACTCGTGGCAGCCCTCTGGCTCTCTGGCAGGCGAACTACGTCGCCGATCGTTTACGCACCTTGCACCCCGGCCTGGTCGTCGAGCTCCTCGAAATCCAAACCGCGGGCGACCGCATTCGCGATGTCCCGCTCACCAGCTTCGCGGGCGAAGGGGTCTTCACGAAGGCCATTCAAGACGCCCTTTTAGACAACCGCGTCGATGTGGCCGTGCATAGTTTGAAGGATCTGCCGACCGTCGTCGTCGACAATCTCACGCTCGGGGCGATTCCCCAACGAGCTCCGACGGGCGATGCCTTCATCTCCAAAAAACACGCCTCGTTCGCCGCCTTGCCCCCCAACGCGAAAGTGGCCACGAGCAGTTTGCGTCGCCGGGCTCAGTTGCTCCATCAACGGCCCGACTTGCACGTTCTCGAAATTCGCGGCAACGTCGATACCCGCTTGCGCAAGCTGGTCGAGCAAAACCTCGACGCCACCATTCTCGCCGAAGCCGGTTTACGGCGACTGGGCCTGGAGGCGCACATCACCGAGGTGTTGGATGCGTCGTGGATGTTTCCCGCCGTCGGTCAGGGCGCGCTCGGCATCGAATGCCGCCGCGACGACGCCACGACGAACGCCCTCCTGCAACCTTTGAACGACCCCGCCACCCGCGCCGCCGCCCTTGCCGAGCGGGCCATGTTGCGCACGCTCGGCGGCGGTTGTCATGTCCCGATCGGCGCCCGCGGGTCGGTCGTCGGCTCGGAACTGCGCTTGATCGGCACCGTTCTCGCGCCCGATGGTTCCTCGCGCATCATCGAATCGATCGCCGGGCTAGCGCCGGATTGCGAAACGCTCGGCGTCGAATTGGCGGAGGCATTGAAGTCCCAAGGAGCCGCAGCGCTGCTGCAAAGCTGAGAGGCGCACGCCCGGGAAAAAACGACACGCTGGACGGATAAAAAGCTCGCGACGACTTCACCCGACTTCTGTCGTCGTTCTTGCTCCAACGGAGTTGGAAATTCGAACTCCCACACGCGTCATTTGGTTCTTCCGCTCCGCGCGACAAATCGATTGCATCTCGCCGCGGTCCGCTTTAGAGTGAATCATTCCGACCAATTTCCTTTCTCAATTGGCCCTCTCTAGGAGATCTCTATGAGCCGACCTCTCAATCGGCGGAAGTTCCTGCAAACCTCGGCGGTTTCGGCCGGGGCGGCGGGCTTCTGGCTCGCCGGCGGGAACGAATCGACCGCGCAGGACAACGCTCCGAACAACCGTCTCAATGTCGCGGTCGTGGGCGTCGGCGGCCAAGGCTCGGCGAACCTCGCCGGCGTGGCGGGCGAGAACATCGTCGCCCTCTGCGACGTCGACGACAACCGGGCGCGCGAAGCCTACAATCGCTATCCGAACGTGCCCAAGTTCAAAGATTATCGGCAGATGCTCGATCAGGTGCGCAATATCGACGCCGTCGTCGTGAGCACGCCCGATCATACGCATACGCATACCGCCCTGGCGGCGATGCGGCTCGGCAAACATGTCTACTGCGAAAAGCCGCTCACGCACAGCGTCTGGGAAGCTCGGCAGATGAAAGCGGTGGCCGCCAGCCAGCGCGTGGCCACGCAGATGGGCAATCAGGGCACCAGCGCCAACGGTTTCCGCGCGGGCGTCGAAGCGGTTCGCTCGGGCGTTTTGGGCCCGGTGACCGAAGTCCACGCCTGGACCAATCGCCCGATTTGGCCGCAACCGGGCCGCCGTCCCAAGGAAACCCCCGCCGTCCCGGCCACGCTCGATTGGAACCTCTGGCAGGGCCCCGCGCCGGAACGTCCCTATCACAATTCGTATCTCCCCTTCAACTGGCGCGGCTGGTGGGATTACGGCACCGGCGCCCTCGGCGACATGGGTTGCCATACCGCGAACCTCGCGTTCATGTCGCTGCGGTTGGGCGCTCCCTCCACCGTCGTGGCCGATGTCGAAGGCACGGTCAACAACGAAAGCCCGCCGAACGGTTGCACGGTGACGTACGAATTCCCCGCCCGCGGCGAACTCCCCGCGGTCAAGTTTTACTGGTACGAACGTCGCCGACCGCCCGCCGCGATCACGAGCCGCATCAACGGCAATCTCTCGGGCAGCGGTTGCGTTCTCGTCGGCGAACGCGGCATTTTGTATTCGCCGAGCGATTACGGCAGCCAATACCGTTTGCTGCCGCAAGAAGCCTTCG
Organism: Planctomycetota bacterium; assembly: GCA_037139885.1. GTDB lineage: Bacteria > Planctomycetota > Planctomycetia > Gemmatales > Gemmataceae > JAIEPT01. The sequence continues at coordinate 2,402 of JBAXFO010000431.1, read as the reverse complement.
CCAACTTCCGCGCCCCCGAACCGACGCTCCCCCGCACGCCGGGGCATCACCAGGAATGGATCCGCGCCTGCAAGGGGGGGCCCGCGGCCATGTCGAATTTCGTCGATTACGCCTCGGCGCTGACGGAGTTCATCCTTTTGGGGAATGTGGCAATCCGCGTCGGCCAGAAGTTCACCTGGGACAGCGCCAACCTGCGGGCGACCGACTGCGCCGCCGCCGCGCCGTTCATCCGTCGTGAATACCGCCAAGGTTGGAATCTGTAACGCCGAACCCTGGGACGCCCGAGATGCGAACGGCCCGGTTGCGCCAAGCAGCTGGGCCGTTGTTTGTTGCGCGTTATGGGTCTTTACTCCGAAGGAGTTACATCCTGAAGCCCAGGGTCGCGAACGAATGTGAGCGCACCCTGGGTTGGGCGGATGACGCACCGAATTGAGGCGTGACAACCCGCAATATAAGCGTTTCGTTCGCGAAATGGCGGGCGAGCGATCCCCAACAAGCGGCAAATCGCCGTATGGAGCCGAAATTCGCCTTCGATTTCGCAACAATTCCCAAACTTCCCTTCAACAAATCGGCACCAAGTGCCATAATAATAGGCAGTGACTTCCCCGGGCCGACTCCGGAACGCGCGATACCCTCTCCCATCGTCGTTTCTCGAGCCGTCGGCCCACCCGGGGATTGTCCGCCTTTGCGTCGTGGAGAGGGAGAGGTTCCGTAAGAACCTTGAGCGTTTCGTTCTCTTCCGACATGTATGCGGATAATTCTCGCGGCCAACGTGATGTTGCCCGAGATCCCGACATGGCTTCGCCCAAAGAACCGCTCGATGCCCCGCTGCCTGGCGTTGTCGGCGACAGTCCGCCCATGCGTGCCGTCTATCGCCTCACCCGGCTGGTCGCCAATTCCCGCGCGTCCGTTCTTCTCGTCGGCGAAACCGGCACCGGTAAAGAAGTGATCGCCAAGAATGTCCACCGCCTCGGCTCGCGCGCCGATGGTCCCTATGTGCGGGTCAATTGCGGCGCTCTCTCGGAAAGCCTGCTCGAAAGCGAGTTGTTCGGCCATATCAAAGGCGCCTTCACCGGGGCCGTCGACAACAAGACCGGCCGTTTCGAAGCCGCGCACGGCGGCACCATCTTCCTCGACGAAATCAACAGCATGAGCCCGAAGCTTCAGGTGAAGCTGTTACGCGTGCTGCAAGAGAAAGAATTCGAACGCGTCGGCGAGAGCCGGACGATTCGCGTCGATACGCGCGTCATCGGCGCCACCAATCAGTTTCTCGAAGACGAGATTGAAGCGGGCAACTTTCGCGAAGACCTTTACTATCGTCTGAACGTCGTGCCGATCTTTCTGCCGCCGCTGCGCGAACGTCAACAAGACACCCCCGCCCTGGCCCGTTTCTTTCTCGAACGCTACTGCGAGGAAAATCGCCGCGATCCCCCGGAGATTCCGCAAGCGGTGCTCGAACGGTTGCAGCAATACGATTGGCCGGGCAACGTGCGCGAACTCGAAAATTCCGTCGAACGCTGCGTCGTGCTTTCGCACGGCCAACCCATCCAGTGGGAGCACTTGATCCCCGGGCAGGAGCGCAAGATGCGCGCCGCCCACGGCAAGACGAGCGATCTCGGTTCGCTCATCAAAAACCTCGTGCGTACGTCGCTTTACAAGATTCCCGCCGACCAGGGCGATCTGTACGACCGCCTCGTTCGCGGTGTCGAAAAAGAACTGCTCGAACAGGTGATGCCGATTTGCGACAACGTGCTCGTGAAAGCCGCCGCCCGTCTGGGCATCAACCGCAACACGCTGCATAAGAAGCTCAGCGAAATGAAAGCCCCCAACGGTCCCCTCAACGGCGACGCCCCCGAAGCCCACGGTTAGCTTGACTCGTTCCGCTCCCCTCGCCCCGGCATTCCGGGGAGAGGCGTTGACCCGCGAAAAATCCACGGTTTCGCAAGAGATTCTGTCCCCTCGCCCCAGCCCTGGGCTGATGAAAAGTATTGTTGATTCGACCGAATGATTCGCAGTCCCTTTCTCAGAATCTGTGGCGTGTGTGGGTCTTTACTCCGAAGGAGTTACATCCCGAAGCCCAGGGTCGCGAACGAATGTGAGCGCACCCTGGGTACGGGACAACGAGGAGGCACATTCCCCGAAGGGGATACATCGGCATCGCGCGATCCCGATGATGTAACCCCTGCGGGGTAAAATGCGTTTGCAATCGCCCAACCCAGGGTGCGCTCACATTCGTTCGCGACCCTGGGCTTAGGGATGGAACTCCGTTGGAGTAGAAATGCACGTAACAAAAGCCGGATGAAGTTTTCGCGACGTTTTCCTCAGCCCGAATCGCGGATCTTACGTATGCACCGAATCGAACATCACAAACGACAGCGGCCCAAAGATCAGGATCGGCAGCC
>JBAXFO010000430.1:0-4842 GCA_037139885.1 Planctomycetota bacterium | reverse complement strand
GGTGACGATCTTTTCGCCGCTGCCGTCGGGGTTCATGGTGACGAGTTTGCCGGCCCGCAAGAAGGCCACGCGTTTGCCGTCGGGGGAAAAGCTCAGGCCGATCTCGGCGTCGGCGGTTTTGGTGATCTGCGTCACTTTATAGGTGTGCGCCTGCATGAGGTCGGGGTGCTCGGGGTCGTCGGATTGCAGGGAGTACACATCTTCGTCGCCGGTGCGGTCGGAGAGAAAGAGGATGGTCTTGTTGTCAGGAGCCCAGGCGACGCCATGATCGTAGGCGGGGTGTTCGGTGGTCCGTTTCGCCTTGCCGCCCGTGCGGGGCAGGAGGAAGATTTCGCCCTGCACGATGACGGCGAGGTTCTTTTCGTCGGCCGAGAGAGCGTATTCGCTGGCGTCCTTCGTGAAGCTGATGAGCTTTTCGGGATTGGTCTTATCGTCGGCGGTGGCGTCGATGGCGAGGACGCGGCTCTTGTTGGCGGCCAGATCGTGAACGCAAAGATCGAAGCCGCATTCGTAGACGAAGGCCTTGCCCGAAGAGCCGAGCCGCGCCTTGCGAATGCGTTCGCCGGTGAGTTTCGTGATCGGAACCGGTTCGCCGACGGGGGCGGAGAGATCGCCGGCCAGGTCTTGTTTCACGATATTGGCCACGCCGAAGCGATCGCTGACGTAGTAGATCGATTTGCCGTCGGGGCTCCACATGGGAGCGTTGTCCTGGCCTTCGTAGGTCGTGAGTCGGCGATGGTTGTTGCCCTGGAGATCGCACAGCCAGAGGTCGTCGTTCGAGGAGCCGCGATAGTTTTTGCGGTACCACGCCCCCGGGCCGCGCACGTAGGCGATGGCTTGGCCGTTGGGGCTCATGGCGGCTTCGCGTCCTTCGGTGACGGGGACGGGACGGGACGCTCCCCCCGCCATGGGAACCGTCCAGAGTTGGACGTTCGACGGATATTCCGTGCCGCGCGACGAGGCGAAGAGGATGGACTTGCCGTCGGGCGTCCAGCCGGTGGGATGGTCATCGGCGGAATCGAAGGTGAGGCGCGTCGGTCGGCCCCCTTCGATGGGGACAACGAAAACATCGAAGCTGCCATGGCGATTGGACGAGAAGGCGATGTGTTTGCCGTCGGGGCTGAAGATGGGGTTGGCGTCGTGCTTCTCGTGCATGGTGAGGAGCCGGGCCTGGCCGCCGGTCGCGGGGACGAGCCAGAGGTCGCCGAGATAACTGAACGCGACGAGTTTGCCGTCGGGCGAGAGATCGGGGGTGCGGGCGAATTGAATCGGCCCCGCTTGAATCGGTTCCGCCACGACGTGCGCTGCGAGAAGGAGCCCGATGAGACAAGCAAGACGTTGCATGGCGGTGAACCTGGAAGAAATTCGGATTGCGTCGAGTGGGCAAGCTGTTCCGATTAGAATTCTAACGGAGGGGAGTCGGGCTGGCAAAACTCTTCCGTGGACGAAAAGACGAATGAGAGAGCCGGAGATAACGAAGATTCAGGCGGCGCCGGCGATTCAAGGAGGCGTTGCCGGCGATCGGCCGGCCCGCCCGCGCCGGAAAAACCGATACCAGACGAGGATCCGCCCCGGGGGAGGTTTCAAGACCTTTCTCTCACGGCGACCTTGACGCGAATTTCGGCAAGTCGGACTTGCTTCAGCGGAGGGACACATGGCCACGGCCGGCCAACGATACGGCCCGATCGCACGCCTGGGCGACGTGGTGTATAACGCCATCATGTCGCTGGGGGACATCGTGCTTTTTGCGATGGTCGCAGTCGCTTGGACGTTTCGTCGCCCTCCCGCCAAACGCACGCTGCTGCCGAGCCTTTATCTGGTCGGCGTGCGCAGCGTGCCCGTCGTGGCCGTCACGGGGATGTTCATCGGCATGGTCATGGCGGTGCAGACGTACCATCAATTTCACCGCATGGGTCTGGCCACCCGGCTCGGTTCGATGATCAACATCACCGTTGTCCGCGAACTGGGCCCGGTGTTGGCGGCGACGATGCTCGCGGGCCGCGTCGGTTGCGCCATGGCCGCCGAGCTGGGGACGATGAAGGTGACCGAGCAAATCGACGCGCTCGCGTGCCTGGGGGCGAATCCGATTCATTACTTGGTCGTGCCGCGGTTGATCGCGTGTACGCTGCTCACGCCGCTTCTCACCGTCATGGCGGACTTCATGGGCATCATGGGGGCGGCGTTTATCTGTACGCACGTTTATGGCATCGAATCGCACTTCTACTGGCAGAACGCCATCGGCTATGTGCGGCCCAACGATATCTTCTCGGGCCTGGTCAAGGCGGTCACGTTCGGAGCGGCGATCGGCATCGTCAGTTGTCGCTGTGGGCTCAATAGCAAGGCGGGGGCCGAGGGCGTGGGCCGGGCGTCGACGGAAGCGTTCGTGTCGTCGTTCATGGCGATTTTGATACTCGATTTCTTTTTGGGAATGGCCCTGATTCATTTGTTCGAATTCATGTTCGGAGGAGGCGGACGGTCGTTCGTATGAAGTTAGTGAAGTCCGTAGGGTGGGTTGAGCGGAGCGAAGCCCACCGAAAGGTTTGACACGTCACGATGGTGCGGCAGCAAGTGGGACAAGCAGTCGTGCCTTTCGGTGGGCTTCGCTCCGCTCAACCCACCCTACGAGTCTCGCCAGGATTTATGGAGTTTCATGGACGCGGCAACGGAACCTCTGATCTCCCTCACCGGCGTGAACGTCGAGTTCGGCCCGCAACGGGTTTTGCGCGGCATCGATCTTGGCATTCAACGAGGCCAGACGGTCGTCGTCATCGGCGAAAGCGGTTGCGGTAAGACGGTGCTTTTGAAGCTCATCATCGGCCTCTTGCGGCCGACTTCGGGGCGGGTGACGTTCGACAACATGGTCCTCGCCGACCTTCCCGATCGCGAGCTTTCCAAGCAACGGCTGCGGATCGGTTTCTTGTTTCAGGGAGCGGCCTTGTTCGACAGTTTGACGATTTACGACAACGTCGCCTTCGGCCTACGCGAGCAGGGCCGCATCGAGGAATCGATGATTCACGAAGTCGTCCGGGCGCGGTTGCAAGAAGTCGGTCTGCCGCCGAGCGTCGAGCCCAAGAAGCCGGCCGAGCTCTCGGGGGGCATGAAAAAACGCGTCGGCCTGGCGCGCGCCCTCGCCCTCAACCCGGAAGTGATGCTCTACGACGAACCGACGACCGGGCTCGATCCGATCGTCAGCGATGTGATCAACGAGTTGATCCTGCAAACGCGCGTGCAACGGCCGATCACGAGCGTGGTCGTGACGCACGATATGAAAACGGTCGAACGCGTCGCGGATCGGATCGTGATGTTCTATCCGCAGTCGCGCTTGCAGCCGGGCGAAGGCCAGATCTTGTTCGACGGCAACCCGGCCGAATTGGCCGCCTGCGAAGATCAACGGGTTCGGCAATTCGTCGCCGGCGAAGCGCGCGACCGCATCCGCGAGATCGCGGCAGGCTGAGTTTGAGATCGGACGATCGGAGGATTCCGCCATGAACGACCAAGTGATCCGCTTTCGCCTCGGCGTCTTCGTGCTGGCGTCGTTGCTGGTCCTGCTCGTGCTCATCGTTCTTTTCGGCGGCAAACCGACGATCTTCAAACAGGTAAAAACCTTCACCATCGTTTTCCCAAACGCGAGCGGTCTGGCCACCGGTTCGCCCGTGAAGAAATCGGGCGTGAAAATCGGCGAGGTGACCACGGTCGAACTCGACGACTCCACGGGGAAAGTGAACGTCGGCATCGAAATCGAAAGCGGCTTCAACCTCCACCGCAGCGATCGCCCCACGCTCATGCAAAACCTCCTCGGCGGCGATTCGTTCATCGCCTTCCTGCCTCCCGAAGACGAAAAGAAGGTCGACAACACGGCGCTCCCGCCCGGCTCCGTCATGCCCGGAATCATGCCGACGGACCCGGGAACGGTTTTGCAGAAAACCAGCGACCTCCTTCCCGGAGCCCAGGAGACTCTGATCGAGATCAAAAAAGTCTTTACGAAATTCGACCGCATGGCTCCCACGCTCGATTCGGCCATCAAAGATTTCGCCGAAGTCGCCCGCGCCACTCGCGATTTCATCCCCGAACTCCGCAAAACCAACGACAACATTCAAGCCATCACCAAGAGCGGCAACGAATTCATTCCCGAACTCCGCAAAACCAACGACAATATTCAGGCCCTCGCGAAGAGCGCCAACGACGCCATGCCGGCCGTCAAGAAGACCGTGGAAGAGCTGGAAGTGACCGTCCGCAACTGGGGCAAAGTCGGCGAGCGCGTCAACGTGTTCCTGCAAACCAACGACGACAAGCTCGGGAAAACTTTGGATAGCCTCGAACTCACCACGCGCAGGGCCGCCGAGTTGCTGAGCGACGACAATCAGAAACTCGTCCGTGAGATTCTGAAGGATGTCCGCACCGGCAGCGCCCGCCTGGAGAGCATTTCGCGCAATGCGGACGAACTGCTCCAGGAGGGCCGCGTCACGATGCGCACGATGAACAAGACGCTCCTCAAGGCCGACGACGTGATGACGCAAATCGGTAAGGTGACGACCCCCCTCGCCGAGCGCGGCCCCGCCATCATGAAGAACCTCGAAGAGGCGACCGTCCAGCTCAACCGCACGCTCTGCGATGTGCGTGAGTTGATCCAGGTCGTGGGCCGCAGCGAGGGAACGTTCGCGAAGTTCATCAACGACCCGTCGCTTTACAACAATCTCAACGACACCGCGTTGATGGCGACCCGCATCATGCCCCGCCTCGACCGCATTCTGCGCGATGCCGAAACCTTCGCGGATAAAATCGCCCGCCACCCCGAAAGCCTCGGCCTCGGCGGCGTCGTCCGCCCCGGTTCGGGGTTAAAAG
>JBAXFO010000429.1:0-4854 GCA_037139885.1 Planctomycetota bacterium | reverse complement strand
ATTTCGTTTGTAACCGCGAACTTCGCCGCCAGCGGAACTGCCGCCGGCGGCAAAGAGGAATTGGCCGCTCGGATGCACGGCCACATCCCAGACGAAATGGTCGTGTTTCAATGAGGTCCCGACGATTTGCCCCGTGCGCGTGTTCCAGACGCGTACATTGCGATCCCGGCCGCCCGTCACCGCGTAGCTGCCGTCGGGGCTGAAACCGACGGCCCAGGCCCAACCGTCGTGGGGCAGCAAAAGATGCGGCGCCGTCGCGAATTGGCTCCAGTGCGTGAGATTGTAGCGCACGGCTTCAGCGATCGAAACGGCCTTATGATCGCGATCGCCCACCGCGTCGGCCACTTCCAAACTGCGGATCATCCAATGCATCCCGCGGCGAATGTCGTGTTTCTCGGCCAAGGTGATGCCGCGCTCGAGCAGGGCGTCGGCGAGCAAGGTTTTGGTTTCGACGAGGTTTCGTTCTTTGGCGCGAACGAGATCGGCTTCAATTCTGCTGGTGGCCAACGCCTGTTGCCAGAGAGCCACGATGGAACCGAAAGCGAGTACAGCGAGCATCGCGCCGGCCGCCAGGGCTGTCGCGAAAACGGGTCGGCGTCGTACCCATTTGCGCGTGCGTTCGGGTAATGACGAAGGCCGGGCGAGGATCGGCTCATCCGCCAGAAAGAGGCGTAGATCCTCCGCCAACGCAGCCGCGGAGGGATAGCGCCGGCTCGGATTCTTTTCGAGGCATTTCAAGCAGATCGTTTCGAGATCGGCGGGGACCTGCGCGTTGAGTTTCCGCGGCGCGGTCGGCTCCTCATGAAGGACGCGGAGAATCGTGTCGGCGCCGTCGGAGCCATGGAAAGGCGATTTTCCCGTAAGCGATTCGTACAGGATGGCTCCCAGGCTATAAACATCCGCGGCCGGTCCGACCGCGCGGCCACGACCGATGGCCTGTTCGGGAGCCATGTACGCGGGCGTTCCCAGAATATCGCCGGTGCGCGTGAGGCGATCGGCTCCGCCGAGTTCTTTGGCGACGCCGAAATCGGTGACCTTGGCGACGCATGATTCGAGCGGTAGCGTCGGGTCGGAAAGCAAAATGTTCGCCGGCTTCAAATCGCGGTGGATAATGCCGCGCGAGTGAGCGTAGTCGATCGCCCTCGCAAGGGGGAGCATCAGCTGGGCGGCCGCGCGGGGCGCAAGAGGCTGCATGCGAATGCGGTCGGCGAGCGAACCCCCTTCGAGATATTCCATCGCGTAGAACGGCAAGCCATCGTGCTCGCTGATTTCGAAGATGTTGACGAGATTGGGATGATGGAGCCGGGCGATGGCGAGCGCTTCGGTGCGAAAGCGGATGAAGTCTTCGAGCCGGGCATAGTCGCCGCGCAGAATCATCTTGAGGGCGACGGTCCGCTTCAGGGCGCTGTGGTAGGCCTTGTAAACGACGCCCATGCCGCCGCGTGCGAGTTCTTCGACGATCTCGTAATCGCCGATGGCTTGGCCGCGGCGATAGGTGGATGACGCGGTTTCGTGAAGCGAACTCAGATGCGGCGTGATGCGATTGATGCCGCCGGAGTTCGGCGCCGGCAGGGGGGCGGTGCCATCGGATTCCGCGGGCCGGCGGCCGTTGGGCCGGAGGGGTGTCGTGGGGGAGAAACGGCTATCGTCCGCTTCGCTGCGCGGGGCGTCGTCCCGGGGAAGGCTCATAGCGATCCGCCTCGTGAGAATTTTGGTCGACTCTTCGCCTGTTCCCGGTTGCAAACAGTCTAACACGCGAAATGGCGACGTGCAGGGAAAATGCCGATGAGGGCGATTAACGGGTTTCGACCGTGACCGCCAACACGACGGGGGCCGTTTCGTCCGTCCCCTTGACAAACTCGATGCGTTCGATCGTGTCGCTTCTCTTGGGCGCGATCGCCAAATAGCGGAGTTGCTGGCCGCGCAGGGCGAATGCGAATTTCGAATCGGGCACGTCGACGCGACGAATGTAATCGGCGATGTGTTCGCCGTTCTTGAGAGCATGATCCTCCGTCGAACCATCGGCGTAGTGAAGCCGCACGATCATCGATACGGAGCCTTTCGTACCCCCCGGATACGCCCAACCGGCGATGCCGCCCAGAATGTGAATCGCCTTGGCGGGGCTGTTGCAGGGCAGGGCGGCGCTGCGCGGATGATCGGCGCAGAGACTTCCCTTGGGCCCCCGCAAGACCAGAGCGTTCGGCACGCGGTCGCCTTGCGGGTCGATGAGTTGGAACGGCACCCCCGCGAACGTTTGCGGCGTCCATTCCGGAAAGATGAGCCGCTCGGCGTTCGCGTCTTCGCGGACGAACATCCCCTTGGTGGTGACGCTCGTGGCCGCCTTGGCCAGCGGCAGCGGCAGATATTTGCCGCGCTGCGTGAGGAACGTCAACAGATGAACGAGTTCTTTCGCGGGAATTTGTTTTTCGAAACCCTCGGGCATGAGCGATTTGGATGTCGCCCGAAGTTCGTCGATGTCGTCGCGCTGAAGCGTGTGCAGCTTGGCCTCGGCATCGACGACTTCAATCGCTGTTTTGCTCTCCGACGCCAGGAGTCCGGTCAGCAGCCGGCCGGCCTTCGTCGTGATGATGTACTGTCGAAAGTTGCCCTCGACGGAACGGTTCGGATCGATGATCTCGGTCAAAAGATGAAGCCGGGGATGGACGGCCATGCCAGTGAGATCGGGGCCGATCTTCGCGCCGTCGCCGCCATGTCGATGACATTTCGCGCAATGTTGCATGAAGACCGCCTTGCCCAGTTTGGCGTCGCCATCCTCTTTCGTGAGGGGCGTCAGTTCGGCAAGGACCTTCTCGCGATCGGGATTCGGCAGACCGCCCCCCTTCGAGAACGTCACCTTGGCCCGCGCTGCCAACGACGGCGTGGGGTGCGCGAGGAGGCTTTGCTTCTGATCGAGCGACAGAGAATCCATGGAAATCGCGCCCTTGTCGAGACCATCGAGCAGGGCTCGCGTCCATTCGCGTCGGGTGAGAAGAATCCGCACCGCGGTCGGACGAACCGCGGGGGTCAGCGTTGGCGCCAGAGCCGCGAGATCGTTACCGAGTGAGGACACGTCGCTGCGTCCGAGCGCTTCGAGAACCCCCTTGGCGATCGCCGGCGGCGTGCGCGGCGACAGGAATTCGCCGAGATCGCGGAGGAGCGTTGGGTCGTTGCCGCGGAATTCGACAAGCCCCTGCGCGGCGGCGATGCGCTGGGCGTCGGTTTCCTTGTCGTCGCCGAGTTGCTTGAGGAGCTCGGCCGCGATGCGTGCGAACGATTTTTCGAGGCCGTCCACCTTCCAGAGCTTGGCGAGCGTCGCGAGATGACGGGCGTCGCCGCTTTGAGGGCGTTCGAGGAGCGACTCGAACGTCTTGATCTGAACCGGCGAAAGTGAGGGCGCGGCGGCTGTTGGCCAACCCCGCGCCAGGCCCGTGAGGAGGCTGCTACGAACGGGACTCGGCATCGCGGCCAAACGATCGAGCAAGGCGCCGATCGTGTCGACCGGACCGCTGCGGGCGTAGTGCTCTACGGCTCGTTCGAGCATCTTCGGGTCAGGTAAAATCACCTGATCGACCGGCCAAGCTTTCGTTTGCAGCGTGGCGAGCAAGGCGCCGAAGTGCGTGGCGCAAGCGCAAATCGCGGCATCCCGAAGGATCGGATCGGCGGCGATGTCTTGCGATTGCAGAACCGCCATCAGCGAAGCGCCGAGCCCGGATTTCGAAAGCTCATCGGGAGGCGTTTCGGCAAGCGTGAGCAGGAGGGCGAGACGAACTTGCGGATCGCCGTCGTGCAGCAAGGGATCAAGCCGCGGCTTTGTCAGCAAGGCGTTCATCGCGAGCGAATTTCGCGGCAACGTCATCAACGCCGTGCGCCGCACCCCCGCGGAGGGATGCGTGAGTGCGCCGCACATCGCCAGGAACGCGGGGCTCTCGAGAGTCGTCGCCGCTTCGAGGCCGTGCAGCGTCCAGAGGGCATGAATCGCGGCGACGTTCAGGCCGATCGCGTCGACGGAGCGGTCTTCCACAAGCTTCACAAGATCCGTCACGACATCTGTCTTACCGCGTTCGACGAGCAACCGCTGAGCGTGCTTGCGCCAGAGGAGATTGTCGTTTTTCAGCGCTTCGATCAAGGTTCCCGGCCGCTCGACATTCAGGCCCGGGTTCACGCTCGGCGTCCCTGCCGACGACACCACCCGCACAATCCGTCCGTGCGTCTTGTCGCGTAGCGGCGTCTCGTAGGCATTGCCCGACCCCGTTTTGAAACCGGGGGGCGTGGGGTTGTGTTGGATGATGTAGTTGTACCAGTCGATGACCCACATCTGCCCATCGGGGCCGACCTCAGCCATGATCGGCGACGTCCACTCGTCATCGCTCGCCAGGAAATTCCCCTGGTTGCGTGCGCGGAAGGTCGCCCCTTTGGGTTCGATCGCGAAGCGTGCGATGAGGTGCCCCGTCGGTTCGGTAACGAATGCGGCCTTGTTCCAGTAATCCTTCGGATACGTGCGAGCGGTGTAAAGAGCGTGCCCCGCGGCGGCGGTGAAGTGGCCGTGATGATCGACCTGGCGAACCTTGTCTGTGATCGGATGAATCGCCGGGCTGTCGGCGATCGACGGCAACACGCTCGACGACCAACCGCGGACCTTTTCATAAAAGCGATTCGGAATCGCGAGATGAACGCTGGGGTCGCCGTTGGCGGTGGAACCGAAGAGAATGCCTTCCTCCGTAAATCCAACGCCCCAGGAATTATTGCTGGTATTGCGAAGGAATTCGAGTCGGCTGCCGTCAGGCCGGAAGCGGAAGAAGCCGTTTCCGAAGACATGTTTTTCGCCGCCGACGATGCCTTTGAATCTCGAATAGC
>JBAXFO010000428.1:0-4868 GCA_037139885.1 Planctomycetota bacterium | reverse complement strand
TCGCGCGGGAATTCTAATTGTCGCTGAAGTGGAAGGATGGTTGTCGCCGATCACTTCGACGTCGCCCGAGTAACGTGGAATGATGTGGATATGCGCGTGGCCAACCGATTGCCCCGCGGCCTCGCCGATATTGACGCCAACATTGAAGCCTCGCGGATTCTGGCTTTGTTCGAGGCGATCCTTCATCAGGCGAAGCAACCTGAAGACGGCGACCACTTCGCCTTCTGTCAAATCGAAAAAGTTCGCGACGTGGCGTCGCGGGATGACGAGCGTGTGTCCGGCAGAAACGGGGAACGCATCCGCGAACGCCAACGCCAGGTCGTTCGCAGCCTCGATACGATCTGCAGGCAAATTGCAGAACACGCAGTCAGTCGGTCTTGAGTCGCGCATATGAGTTTCACGAGAACCCTCAAGACGGTGTTCTCTCGGTTCGCAAGATCCGGCCGACGAATGTGTTGCCGCAAGAGCGAGAGCGACTTCAAGCCTGGGCACGCGAGTTGGCGGGAACCGAGTTTTTTCTCGTCGACATCCAGGCCGACAGCCTTGTCGTATACGCGCCGGGCGACGATCCCTTCGCAAGGGCGAATCTGATGCATGCGATTTTCGGCGGCGCCCTCGCCGACAAGTTGTCGAACCTGTCGTGGATCGGAGCGAACGCGACCTATTTGCCGATGTTCCGTTTCAATCTGGTGGACGAAGACGAGCGGCTCTATTCCGCGGACCGGTGGTGCTTCAGAGGGTCGATCGACGGCTGGATTCCGCTGTCGCATGGCAAAACGTTGGAGAAGCAAGCGAAAGCCTATCTTCCGCATCTGCATAAGGAATCGTTCTACGACTTGATGTAATCAAACCGCCTATGAGCAGAATCTTCCCGGCGGCAATCCCACCGCCTCCTACGAATCCGCTGATCGCGGCCATCTACACTCGCCAATCGCGTCGCTCCGACGACGAATTTTCCTCCTGCGACGCTCAATTCGCCATCTGTCATGATTTCATCGAGTCTCAGCGCCGCGAAGGATGGCAGTGGAGCGGCGTCCGATATGACGACGACGGCGAATCGGGCGAAAGCCTTGATCGCCCGGAATCGAGCAGCTTACGTTGCGACCTGCGGGCCGGCGAGATGGACGTTGTCGTGATCCATCGCCTCGATCGACTTTCACGCAAGGTCATGGACCTCGCGAAACTTCTCACCGAATGGAGCGAATGATCGGCGATCAGAAAATGCAGCGCCATGGCGACGACATAGAGCCCGAGCGCCAACGCCCCCTTCTCGGCCCGTGCGACGATTAAAAATGATCGAGGCCGTAAAGGAAAACAAAAGAAACCAGCGCCAGACCGTAGATGCGTTGCTCGCCAAACAGCAGGTTTTCGCTGACGACCGTCCACGACGGCCCGGTTGCGAGCGCCCAATTCTGGCAGCACATCGACGAACACATACGCCGTCGAAACGCCTGCGGCGAACGACATCCAGCGGCGATGTCCCATGGTTTCCGCGAATCGGTTCGAGCCACTCGCCAAAGGCGTACGCGGCGGACAGCACAATGGCGCCGACAGAAGCGATCATGGCCGTTTCGTTCCCCTACTACCATCGAAGTGCGACGGCGATCAGCGCCACGACGCCCAGGCCCGCGACGAACGCCGCGATCAGGCTCGCCAGCGAATAAGGCATAGGAGCGGAATGTTGCCGCAAGACCGCCAACTCTTGCCGGTGTTGCACCCAGGCCAACGTCAACGAAATGAGCCCGATCGCGATCATCAAGACGGCAAAGAGATGAGTGCCGATGACGTGTTCCGGCAATCGTTCCGGCGCGGTCTCGCGCATGACCTGAACGAATTTGAAGATCGCGAAACCGAACGAGATCAGCGAGACCGCGGTGCGAATCCACGCCATCATGGTGCGTTCGAGGGCGAGGCGGGTGCGATCGACGGCCAACTGGTTCGCGTCAGGCAAAGGGAAAGACATCGTCGATTTCCTCAGGCATCGAGGTCGGTCGGCTTGCGGCCGGGGCGGATTCTTGCGAGGTAATTCACCATGCAGCGAAGCGCAAGATACGGTCCGAGCGCTACGGCCACGGCTACGATGAGCGCTTCGACCAAGTAAAACCAGCGAAACTTGATGAACTGATAAATCGCGTCCAGAACGATGGCGAGCGCGAAGACGTTGCCGATGGAGCGCACCGTCGCGAGGAACTGCGCATGCCGCTCGGCGGGATCGGTGGGGCCGCCCCAAAGAAGGAAGGAACGCTTCTCCCTGGCAAAACGGAAGCCGTCCCGGATGCCAAAAAGCGTCGCCATGATGGGCTGCATGATGAGGCGAAAATGCAAGGGGCCATCGACGCGACCGCCGAGGTCTTCCCAAATTCTGGTCAAGACGTCTTCCATGTCGTGAGTCCGAAAATCCCAAAAAAGCGTCTCCCCTCTTCACCGTCGCGCGGCGGAGAGGGGAGACGAGCTCCCAGCGACTTGCCCTATTGGTCGCGGCTTTCAAGCCCGGCCTTCATCTTCTCCATGACTTGATCGACGCTGAAGCTCGACGCTTTTTGGCGTGGCGGATATTCCTTAAAGGTTTCCAGGAATTTTCCCACTTCTTTTTGGGCGGGGATGAGCACGTAGGCGTGATCGAGCAGCCAATCGTAATAGGTGTTCGACGTGATGTCCGCCATTTCGTACGGATCGGTGCGTAAGTTGAAAATCTTCGGCACGCGCAGCGTCACGAAGGGCTCGGCCCAAATCCGCAACGTCCCCTCGCATCGCTGTTCCATGAACACGACCTTCCAGTGGTCGTAGCGCATCGCCACCAGATCGCCGTCGTCGTTGAAGTAGAAATACTCGATGCGAGGGCTCTTTTTTACTTTTCCCGAGAGCAGCGGCGTCAGGTCGTAGCCGTCGAGGTGGATCTTGAAGGTCTTCTTGCCGACCTTGTGGCCCTTCAAGAGCTTTTCCTTGATCTCCGGTTCCCCCGCGGCGGCGAGAAGCGTCGGCAGCCAATCCAGGTGCGAGACGATTTCATTGCAAATTGACCCCGCGGGGATATGCCCCGGCCAGCGTATGAACGCCGGCACGCGGTACGCCCCTTCCCAGTTCGTGTTCTTCTCGGAGCGGAACGGCGTCGTGCCCGAATCGGGCCAGGAGTTGCAATGCGGCCCGTTGTCGGTGCTGTACATGACGATGGTGTTGTCGGCGATGCCCATGTCGTCGAGCAATTTGAGCATCGAGCCGATCACGCGATCGTGGTCGATCATCGTGTCGTGATACGGCGACTGCCAGCGGCCCGCCTGCCCCTTGCTGCCGGGTTTCTCGTGCGTGCGGAAGTGCATGTGCGTGGTATTGAACCACAAGAAGAACGGCGTATCGGAGGCGTGCTGCTTCTTCATGAATTCTTCGGCGGCCGCCAGGAATTCGTCGTCGCAGGTTTCCATGCGTTTTTTGGTCAGCGGACCGGTATTCTCGATTTTCTGCGTGCCGTCCCCGTTGGCCCAACAGTGCATGACGCCGCGCGGGCCGAAGTTCTTCAAGAAGTCCGGAAACTCGTCCTTCGTCGGATAATCCGGGTTCTCCGGTTCTTCCTCGGCGTTGAGATGGTACAAGTTGCCGAAGAACTCATCGAAGCCGTGCATCGTCGGCAAATGCTCGTCGCGGTCGCCGAAGTGGTTCTTGCCGAATTGGCCGGTCGCATAGCCGAGCGGCTTGAGCAACTCGGCGATCGTCGGATCTTCGGCGCGGGCGCCGATTGCGGCCCCGGGCAGACCGACCTTGCTCAGACCCGAGCGGAACACGGATTGACCGTACATAAACGCCGCGCGGCCGGCGGTGCAGCTTTGCTCCGCATAGTAGTCGGTGAACAGCATCCCTTCGTTGGCGATGCGGTCGATATTGGGCGTCGTGTAGCCCATCATCCCCTTCGTAAAGACGCTGAGGTTCGACTGACCGATGTCGTCTCCCCACAGAATGAGGATGTTGGGCTTGGCGCTTTTACTCTTGGCCATCGAAAAGACTCCTTTGGGTTGTTAAGTGACATGGAATACCGTTTTTACGGAATGTCGTCCATCATCGACACACGGAGATCGATCATGCTCCGATGGTTGACGCGAATGAAGCTCAGCGATTCGAGGAAGAGCGTGATTTCACTCCTCTCAGGAATCGCAAACGGGGCCCATTTTCGGCAGTCGGCCTCCCACCGACTCAAGCGTTTGAACTCCTCAAGAGCCGGAGTCCAGGGGAGTCTCGAGGTGGTTGTCCTCAGCCGGCAATCCCTAGCAGGTATTTGTAATGGCCGGGAACGGATTCGAGTTGTGCGTCGTCGGCAAGCGTATAGGGCTTTCGTTTCTCCCACGCCCGTTCCCCGGACGGGACGAGCCAGAAATCTCCGGCGGTGTCGCGCACAATCCAGAAGTTCGGCAAACTTCGATCCACGTACAAAGACAAATGCGCTTGGATTGTCTCTTTTCGCATCGGCCCACCTCCGTGTCGATTGGCGGCAATTTCGGACACTTTCGAGAACGCATGCGCGATTGCCAAGCGTGAACGTACCGCACGGCGCCGTTGTGCGGTCAAGGCAAAACCGGCACACGACGAATCGCCGCAATCGTTTTTTTTTATAGCGAGAGCGCGAATTGGCGAAGCCGAACTTGCGATATTCGCTCATAAATGGACGTCGCAGCGACAATCGTCATTTTTTAGGGGTGGGCGGCGCCAGAATCGCTTAGACCGCTTGCCCGAACCAACCATTTGTGTCGTTCTCTCCGAATGTACGGCTTAAAACGAAAATGTACGGAGCGAACACTGCTTAAGTCGAAAATCAACGTATCGCAACTTCCGCGGACACGCTGCTCCGGTTAGCATCGGTGGGGATTGGTGAGATCTTTTAG
>JBAXFO010000427.1:0-4888 GCA_037139885.1 Planctomycetota bacterium | reverse complement strand
TCGCCATCATGGCGGTGTTGGCGGGGTCGACTGGACCCACCTCGATCGCGAAGTGGGCCACAACAATGTACTCGCAAAGGGAAGTAACGATGAAAAGAATTCTGTCCATCACGTGCTTGATGGTTGCGGCCTCGTTCTCAGCCGCCCAGGAGACGGTCCGCGCCAATGACGTGCTCCAGATGTTGAATGACTTAACGGATGTGCTGAAAACCGTGAAAGACAAGGCGACTGCCGAGGCCGGCTTGCCGAAGCTGAAGGCGCTCGAAAAGAAATACGTCCAGCTGACGAAGGTGAATCGGGCAGACGTCAAGTTTTCCAACGAGGAAAAACAACTGCTGTCCGCGCGAAGTTCGCTGCTCACCGCCGAACTGAATCGCATCGACAATGTCCCCGAAGCGCCAGGGGTGCTCAAGGAACTCGCATTCTACACGGCGATTAACGCATCGAAGATTGATTCGGCAAAGGTGCGGATCATGCAACTCGACGCCGCCGTCGCGGTTCACAAGATCAAAAACGGAGCATATCCCGACAGCCTCAACGCCCTCACGAAAGGCGACAACCGGTCCCTTGAAAGCGCCGACTCCCTACTCGACCCGTGGAAAAAGCCGTATCAGTACGATGTCGCGGCGCCGAAGAACATGGGGGCTAAGCCCGATATCTGGACGGTGAGCCCCACCCATGTCGTGATCGGCAACTGGGGAAAGAAATGACGTCTCCGGGTTGTGCCTGACGGAATTGCGGCGGGTGTGCGAGGGGTTGTGAAGCCCTTCATTCAACCGGGGCGGGGAGACGGGTTATGGCGATGATCAGTTGTCCGGAGTGCCAGCGGCCGCAGGTCTCCGATCGTGCGGAGAAGTGTCCGACGTGCGGCTATCCGATCGCCAAGTACGCAGATCGACCGCCGGCGCCGCCGTCCGTTCAGGTGACCCACGTCAGGCACGAAGAAGTGAACCGCGGCTTCACCAAGGGCGTCGATCAGGCGATGGCCGATGTTGGCACCGGCGCGGCGAAGTTTGTGCTGGGGGCAGTCGCCGTTGGAATCGTGCTGCTGGGATTGTACGGCTACAACCTGATGTTATGCCCGGCCTGCAAGGGGTCCGGTAAGAACCTCCTGCTCTTCAAATGCGGTACCTGTTCAGGCAGCGGTTGGAAACGATAGAGGCTGTTTCAAAACCGCAGTCTCCCGTCGACTCCCTCTCCCCCGGTACTCCGGGGGGAGAGGGTTGGGGTGAGGGAACAGTCTCCCTCGCAATACCTGGCGGTTCTAGCGGGTTCGGCCCCCTCACCCTCAAACTCCCCTCTCCCCCGGAGTACCGGGGGAGAGGGGAGTTTGAGGCGACTCCGGTTTTGAAACAGCTTCTTAGCTCGGAACGACCCAATTGAAATCCAGAACTGTCGTCAGTATCGTCCTCGTAACTTTGGGGACGATTGCTCCCGGCAGGTTTTTCGGTCAAGAGAAGGCTGTCCACGCCGGTGACTCCGCGCGGCTTTGGAGGCTCATTTCCGCCGACTGTGTCGTTCTGATGAAAGTTTGTTTCGATCCTCCCAGGGGTCTCTTCGCCACGATAAGATTCGCTTCGCCATTGCAGAACCCGTTTTTGGTTCACCGGAGAAGACCATGAGCGATCGATTGCGGAGCCTCGGTGGGAAGCTTGCCGTCGCGATGACGATCCTGTTCGTCATGGCAAGCACGGCCGTCGGCCAGTTCCAGCCGCCGCCCAAATTTGGCAAGCCGGGCGAAGTCGCTCCTCAAGTAGGCATGTTCAACAAGGGCAGCATCTGGGAGAGCGACGGGTCAAAGCTGATCGTCACAGAGCGTAACGGGACGAGCTTCAAGGCGGTGATCCAGCGGGACGGCAAGATCGTGGACAATATCGCAGGATCGGAATTCAACGGGATTGTCGTCTGGACTCCACCTCCGGACCCCACCAGGTTCGGCGGCATGAACTTCTCAGGTCAAATCAAGGGCCAGAAACTCGAGATCCGCTCAGGCGGCACCGCCCGTGTCTGGACGCTCGCTCCCGCGGCGAAGCGGAAGGACGCCGCCACGAACGAATCTGGGCCGGTGCGAGACGGCTTCGAAAAGGGGACCATCTGGAAAGGCACCGAGACATACACCAAGCCCGGGGCCACAACAATTCGGTGGGAGCTCGTGGTCAAGGATCGCATTGGCGACTACTTCAAGGCGGAAATCACCGGGTCGATTCGGCGAAGCCAGATCGAGGGCGTGATCAAGCCGGGCGGCGCCCTCACGTGGAAGGCCGCCCAGGGACCGAACCCCCGCTGGTTCGAATCGTACCAGGGGACGCTTATCGGCAAGAAGTTGGAGTTCAAAATCGTCTCCAAGGAGAACGGCGTAGAGTCCGCGGGCACTCTAACCCTCACGGAGGAACGTGCGGACGACCCCTATCGCATCGGAGACTTTCCCGACCTCGGAAGCATGATCGGCCCGATTAACAAGGGGCCCAATAATGTGTGGAGAGAAGTTGCCCGACTTGCTTCCTTCGCATATCTGCCGCCCGACTACACGTCCGTGCAGAGAATGCCATTGACCGAGCGCCTGTACGTGCAGTTCCGCGGCGTCCGCCTGGCGAACGCCCCGAAAACCGGTTATCTCGAAGCCGAGAACGCGGTGCTCGACCGACTTAACGAGCTCGTCGAAGCCGCTTCACCCGCCGAACGGAAGGCCGCGATCAAGGCGCGGGAAGTTCTCCAAAACCGCATCAAAATCGCGCAGGCGAATCAACTCCTCGGCAACACTCCCGACTCATCGTTCCTTCAGGGCGCGGAGCTCCTCGCGAGAGGAATGGGAAAGTTGAAGGATCTCGAGGATCAGCTCGCCAGAGATCGGAAGGCCAAGAAGGGCCTGACGTTGGAAGCCGGCGCGAAAGTCGACGACCTGTTTGAATCGCTCAGCCACCAAGCCCTGGAAGACCTGCTTCTCAAAAGGAACCGCGGGCCATTGCCCCCGCCCGCTGTCTTCTCGGGCTACATGGCCTACGGCGACATGATGCTGGCCGACCAGCAGGCGGCCTTGTGGCAGGAGCACCTCGTCCCGCTCGCAAAGCGAGTCGCCGGGCCGAAAGCGGCGCGGCCGGCCGTCGAACTCACCGGCGCCTGGAAACCGATTGGCGGGGGCGAAAAGTTTGACCGATTCAGCGCCTTCAAGCTGCGAAACTCTTTCGACCAAACGCTGACAAACGCGGCCGTCGAAGTCATCGCCGAGAACGAGTGGGGAGACAGGGTTCGACAGTACTATTTCTTCAAGACCTGGCCCGCCGGGGCGACCAACATCTGCGTAGCCCACCCCCGCTGGGAAAAACGCGTTCTCCCCTATGTGCGCGAACTGAAAGTCACCTACTCCCTCTGGGCGGACCAGGCCACGCATGAGGGAGCGACGGCGAAACTATCGAATCCCAACCCCAGCCCTGTCGCCGTGACCATGCGGAAAAACTATGTCCAGTACGATGCCGAGTATCAGGCGGTGGGGGAAGTCTGGAGCCAAATCATGATGTACCGCGACTTGTCCCCGGGCCGGACGCCGTAAATACTGATTTCGTGTCGGAAACATTCAATCCGGACTTGTGAGAGAATAGAAAATGCAACCAGCTAGCGATTGGGATTACAGGCGATTGGGAACGCCACAAAACATCCTGGTACGAGCTGGATTTGTGTCAGTGATGCCGACCGACAGCGGAAATTTCATCGAAGCAGGGCCAGAGCTCCCAGCGCTGTTCGCGCCTGCGCCAGCGCCCACCATCAGATCGATCCTTCCGTACTTGTTGGATATTGTCATTGCGGAAGCGTTCGACAGATCAGGGTTTCTTGCCTCCAACGACATCCGAATCTATGCCGTGGGCATGCTCCAACAGGCCGGCATGGAAATTCGCTCGGCCGGCGTTATTACTGAAAAGATCCGCAAAGCAGCCGACGAGACGATACCGGATATGATCAAGGCCAAGCGGGCATGGTTCTAGGTTTTCTCTTCGCCTTCGGAGGGCGGGATCAGGGGAGCGGCATCGCGCAACTGTTGCTCGCGTCGCGCTCTCATCGCCTCCGCCCGGTGCAACTCTTTAAGCTCCGCCCGTGTCTGAAGAATTTGGAGACGCAAGCGAGCGACCTCTGAGGCGGTGAGCTCATGCTGCTGCAAGACGGTGAATTCGTCCGGCGTGCTGGCCGGTTTTTCGGGTTGAGTGTCAATAACAAAGACCTCCGAGCATCCCGCATCAATGGGTACCGAACGTACCGTGCCTCCGAAGCCGCAGTGGCTCCGCGCCAGAGCCGATCCGTCGTTCCTGAAGAGATTAAAGGCGTCGGGACCGATTGGGACCAGCCCTGGTAGCTGTCCATTCTCCGCGCAGGGCAAGTCGGCCAGATCATTTTAAGCTGGCTTTGGGTATGCGTGTCGAAGTGTTTGGCGGCAGAGGCAAGTGAACGCGTTGCCCGGATGGCCCCACGATATTGACGATCCGCTAAGCGCCATGTACGCAGCAGTCCAGAAATAAAATGGAACGTTGTCTTCGGCGAAAATATGTACGTCAGTCGATTATGCCGTTTAGATCCGGCCTGCGCCGCGGGTTTTGCTTTGGATGAGGCGTTCCAGTTCTTCGAGATCGGCGGAACTCGGCCGGCCTTCGTGGCGCCAGAGGATGGTGCCTTGTTCGTCGATCAAGACGAGCGTGGGGAAGGCGCGGACGCCGAGTTGGGTTTTGACGACGCAGTTGGGGCCGCTGCCGAGGAGTTGGCGGTAGTTGATGAGCAGCTTTTGGGTGACTTCGGTGACTTTGTAAGCCTGTTCTTGGGGCGAGCCGGCCATTTCGTAGGCGATGCCGACGACTTCGAGGCCCTGGGCGCCGTACTTCGATTGCAGGCCTTTGAGGGCGGGCAT
>JBAXFO010000426.1:0-4892 GCA_037139885.1 Planctomycetota bacterium | reverse complement strand
TTGCGACGGGAAATCTAATTGTCGTCAGACGGGGCAAACAGTTGTCGCTAGACAGGCGGCAATCACATACGCGCGCCCGTCATGGTTCCATGTCAACGGCATCGCCTCGGCGCCGAGCACACCCGGCACACGCCAGAGGACGCGCCCCGTCGCCGCGTCGAGGCCGACCAGACCGCACGCCCCAATGCCGTCCGGTGCGACAATCGTATTCCCCGCCACGTTCAGACCATGACAAAACGACCGCGTCGGCGCATCGATCCTCCGCATCCGTAGCGAGTCGGCCTTCAATCGCCGCATCCGGGCCGAATAATCGGGCACATCGGTCGCCCACACCGTTCGCCCGTTGGCGACGTCAACGGCCCTGACAATGCCGAGGGCGCCGAAGACGTGCATTTTGCCGTCATGAAAAACGCCCGTGTGATTCGTCAGCGAACATTTGTGGTCGAGCAGGTTCAACCCTTCGCCGCGCCATGGCGTTGTCCACAGCGTCTGCCCTGTCGCGGCGTCGATGCAGACCAATTCCTCATCCGCGTCGATCGCCCAGCGGCGACGCAAATCCGCCTCCGTCCAGCCGACCGCCGTCAACTGCTGCCGAATCATCGGCGCCCGGTCGCTAGCCAACTGTTCGTCGAGATGTTGCTGATACGCCTCGCCGGAGGGTTGATACCGAAACTGATACACCCGGCCGCCGGCGACGACCGGCGACGCTCCGCCCGCGCAGCCCGACGCTCCAACGCAGGCGCCGTACCGCTTCGATCCCGATTCAGTCGGCCCAATGTATTGACTCGCCCAAACGATCCTCGCCTGGTTGAAATCGCCAAGCAACTCGCCTCGCGCGGGGCCGCTCGAAAAATTCTGGTTCGGCCCAACATAGCTCGGCCAAACGGCCCCGTCAGCCAATGCGTTCTCTCGACGCAGCCGCTCTGCGTCGCGGCGTCGGCCCGTCACCTCGCCTCGTACCGCAGATGTTTCCGCCGCCGTCGCCCGACTCGGCCACCGCCCCTCGAACGTGCCCCGAACCTGGTCCCCGTTGATCGTGAGTTCGAGACGCACCGGAACCCGGCTCGCAATCCGCGGAATGCTGTGATTGTTGCGGAACGGCTCATGCCCGATCGTCAGCGGACCCGTGATCCGATTCCCCTCGATCCGTAGCTGCGACACATCGGCCGCCAGCATCCCGAGCGGCTCGACAATGCCCCGTTCGACGCGGTCGCCCACAATCATCAAATGAACGCGCACCGACTCCCGCCCAGGAACCGGGCCAAGAACACACTCGATCCACGCCACATTGCCGGCATTCGCCGCCGTCTGTCCAGCGACATCGTCCGCCAGGTGCGCCTCATGCCCCACAAGAGCCGTTGCTGCGGACGCCTTGATCCAGTCCCGACGACTCAGCGACAACCGCGGTCTCATAAAGATCCTCGAAAATGGATTATCCTGCACTGGGACAACAAACACCCGCAACGTAAAGCCCTTTACAACAAAGCAAATCGACCTCAACCAAAAGGACTCGGCTTCGACGCTCACCGCGCCTCTACTTCTTCCCAAACCGATAAATTGCGTCGTTCGGGCGCAGAAAAATGCTGCCGCCGCTGATCGTGGGGCTCGCGTTGAAGCGGCTTGTGTCGTTGGCGATGGTGGTGTTGGCGACGATCTTCGGCGCGTCGCCCAGGGAGAGGACGAAGAAGCCGTCGCCGCGAGTTGAGGCGAAGATCTTGTCGTCGGCGATCAGCGGCGAGGTATATTCGCCCATGATTGATCCGCAACCCCTTGTGGCAATATGACTTGCCTAACACGTTGCGATTACCACCGCTTGGAGCCGTGTACTGAAACGCATCGATTGCGCCGAATTCCGCCCCTTAATCGGTTCATGCCTCGGGGACGAAACTTAGCAAGCGTTCTTGAACATCGGGGCAATTCGCGAAACACGAGCTAAGTCCTTGCCAGATTCCGACAATACTTTGCATGGCCAATCACCTGATTCGAGGACAAAATTCATGAACGATTCGGCCGGGTTCAACCGTGTGATATCGCGACGCCGACTGCTGCAAGCGGGCGGCATCGGCGCTTTGGCGATGGGCCTACCCGGGTTGGTCGCCGCCGGCGTGAACCCCAATCGGGGGCTCGGGGGCGAGGCGGCGCCAACGTCGTGCATTTTTGTTGTCCTCTGCGGCGCTCCCAGCCAACTCGACACCTGGGATCTCAAGCCCAACGCCCCCGATGAGATTCGCGGACCCTACCGACCGGTCGCGACCTGGTTTTGGGAAAAATGTCTCGCGAATTGAAGAGCCTCTTCTAAAGAGAAGAGTCGACTGGTTGCTTGCCGCACCGTTTTCCCGCCTGACCATCAACCATCGATATTGGAGGCATTGCCGCAGATGCGAATTCCCGTCGTTTTCACGGTGCTCCTTTCCCTGGTCTCGGTTGACGCGATCCGGGCGAATCCGCTCATTTATCAAGGCGATGCCGGGCCGGGGAAAGGCAAGCACATCGTCTTTATCGCCAGCGATCACGAGTATCGTTCCGAAGAGACGCTTCCCGCTCTGGCGCGGATTCTGGCCAAGCATCATGGCTTCAAGTCGACCGTTCTGTTTGGCCTCAGCGACAACGGCGAGATCAAGCCGGGCCAGAGCAACGTCCCGGGGTTGGAGGCGCTCGAAACGGCCGACCTTGTTGTCTTGTTTACGCGGTTTCAGAACTGGCCCGAAGAACAGATGCGTCACTTCGACAAGTACATCCAACGCGGCGGGCCGATCGTCGGCTTGCGCACGGCCACGCACGCTTTTCAGATTCCAGGTAACAATACCTTTGCGAAGTATTCCTCATTCGGCCGACAAACCCTCGGCGAAGGCTGGGCCGGCCATTACGGCGGCAATCACAAATCGAGCACGCGACTCGATATCGTCCCCGACAAGGCGAAGCATCCGATTTTGACCGGCGTCAGAGACATGTGGGTGCAGTGCGGCGGTTACAAGACCAATCCCTTGCAACCGAGCGAAGTGCTGGCCATGGCTCAACCGCTCTTGGGCATGCAACCGACATCGCTCCCCGATCCCAAACTGCCTCCCGTGCCCGGTGCGTGGACGCGCAGCTATACGAGCGCCTCCGGCAAGTCGGGACGTGTCTTTACCAGCACGTACGGAGCGTCGAACGATATCGAGAATGAAGGCTATCGCCGAATGCTGATCAACGCCTGCTTCTGGGCAGCCGGGCTGGAGGGGGAGATCAAGCCCGATCTCAACGTGAACTTCGTGGGCCGCTACAACGCGACTTGGCGCGGAGGCCGCGGCCGGGTCGCCGGATTGAAACCGGCCGATCTCTCGGGTTGGGAGTCGCCCATCGTGCCGCTCAGGTAACTTGTCAGCCAAGGCGCGGCTTGACCTCTATTTCTGCGAAGGTCGGGAGCCGCTCCGACGATAATCCTGCACCGAGAAGTCGACGCGATGGCGAGCCAGCGGGCGGCGTTTGGGGGCGGTGGTGTCGTCAAGCTCGCGATTTGGTGCCTGCGCGATGGAAAGTCATGTTTCGAGGAATTGCCACATGCAGTTCGCGCAAATTGTGGTCTTGGCTGGACTGATTGGCGGAAACGCCAGCGTTGCCGCGGGCGAGCCGGGGAAAAGCGGGGTCGGGCAATCGAAACTGAGTCCGAAGAGCTTCCGTTTTTTCGAGTCCAAGATCCGCCCCGTTTTGGTGGAGCACTGTTACAAGCGCCACTCCGCCGAGGCGGAGAAGAACAAAAAGCTGCGAGGCGGTTTGCTCCGCACGTCCGGTTCGACGAGCGGGACTGAGCCACGCAGGGGAAATCCGGACACAGGGAAATCCCGCCGCCTAATAACGTCCTGATCGAAGCGATTTACTTTGTGAGGCCGGCATGCGGATATCGCGACACTGTCTCCCACGCGAGTTTCTGCAAGATCGCGTGCTGGGTATCGTCAATTCCTGGCATTTTCAACTTCATACCTTCGGGCGACTTTTGGTAGATCGCCGCGAAATTGCAGTACGCCGTCAGGAGATTTACATGCTCTTTTGCGTGCAGCGCATCCTTGAACAATTCGGACTGCTTCGTCACTCCAGGGTATTTGCCGTCGACGACCATTTCCCTTAGCTTGACGATGGCGTCGCCGACCGGAACGATGAAAACAACTTGTTTGCCGATTTCCTTGTTGATGGCGTCGACGCGGATCTCGAGCCTCTTACGGTTTTTGTCGAGAGCTGCTTGCAGATCGGGGATCTTGGTATTGTCCCGATCCTCGGGTTTTTTGAGGCCCAAACCATCGGCGACGAGAAATCTTGCCTGGTGGTACAGACGGAATTTGGGATTCCCGGCGAAGCCGACCGCCGCCCACTTCTCGATGGCAGGCTCAGCGGCCCAGTTCGAATGGGTGGTTAAGCAGACATCGACTTCCCCTTTTTTCATCAAAGTCTGAGGGGTGTCTTCGAGGAACTTGAAGCCTTGTTTAAGCGGCTTATCCAGATCGCTCCCGTAGCCATAACTCTGGTATTTGATGCCCGCCGCTTTGGCGATCACATCGAAGTTGCCAATCAAAGTCCCGTTCATCTTGAAAATGCAACGCAGCCCGGACGGCGCGTCCTTGGCTGCAGGCTGCGGCTTTACATCGTCCGCACCGAAAACGTTGCCGGCGCCGAGAACGATGCCGGTAACGAGCAACGCGCACCAACCGAGGTTCGGCCAGGCGAAACGATCGTTCAAGTTCATTTGCAACCTCTGGTTGGATGACTTCTTTTCTGTCGGCTGACACATGGACGATTGTTGTACCATCGAACGAGCGATGCGGCGCAAAGGCGTTCCCTTGGCTTACCGAAATCAGGCGTTGAGCAACTCCCTGAGCGGTCCGGCAAGCGTAGGATTCTCTCGATCCGCGCCGATCAGG
>JBAXFO010000425.1:0-4912 GCA_037139885.1 Planctomycetota bacterium | reverse complement strand
AAGGAGAATCAAAAATTCATTTTTTTAATTCTCTACCGACATACCACGGCCGGTGAATCGCTCGAAAATGGGTTTTTGGAGCTCGGCGCGCAATCACCTCACTTTGATCGTAGCATGGGAGAGGCAAACGGCCGAACGAAAATGGAAAATAAGAAAATAAGAAATCGGATGTGGGAAGAAACCATAGGCGGAAAACAAGGAGGACCGCGTCGTGATATCCGACGCGGTCCTCGACATTCTGCGGCTGCACCGACGCAGCCCGTCGGTTGCTGTCTAGGACAGCCGCACCTGGTTACCACAAATCACTGATCACCTCCTTTTTGATTGAGCCACCCGAAACGCCGCCGGGGGTATCCGTCCGCTCGGCGCCTCGGCTCGAGCCCGTCATGCCACGATCGCATGACCCATCTGCTCTCATTCTAGACCTGGACCAGGACGCAAAGCAAGCGGTCGAGGTTCGCAAGTTCGCGAAAAAATTCGAAATCACTGAGGGGCCTTTTTCTTGCCGAAGCCGCCGAACGCGGGCATTTCGACCTTGAAGGAATCGCCCGTCATCTCGCGCCACGACTTCTTCTGGTCCGACGACAGCACGCCGGTGACCTTCTCCATGGCTTCCTTTCTGGCGCCTTCGATTTTCTCGCCGGCTCCCTTGCCGAAGCCGCCGCCTTGCAGCAGGTCGCGCATTTCCTTACGCGAATCTTCGATGATGGTCTTGATGCTGTCCTTCTGCGCGTCGTTCAGCTTCAGGGCTTCTTGGACCTTGGGATCGACGAACGCCCCTGAGCCGCGCTGTTGGAGTTCGATCTGTTTGAACCGCTTATACTGCTTATCGCTGAGCACGCCGCTGAGAGCCTTGAGCATGGCTTCGGGCAGAGCCTTCTCTTGTTCGTCGGTGAGCTCCAGTTCCTTTTTCACCGAGGCGTTGCTCAGCAACTGGATCGGATCGCGACCCGCCCCTTGACCGCCCCCCACGCGGATCTGACCGCTGGCGACGCCCACCAGGCCGAGCGCCGCGACGAATAAACCGAACGTGATCGTCATTTTGCGCATGAATCGTCTCCCGAATGAAATTTTGAACCTTGTCCACTTCCGCCGATTCTGAACCAGAGCGACGGGGGCGTCAAGTGAGAGAGCGATGAGAAGCGCCGCCTCCGCCTTGGCATGCGGGGATTTCGATGGGGGGTTGTTGATCCCGCGAGGTTCGAGCGTCAAAATGCGATTTGAACCACAGCGCGGCCGTGGGCCGCAACCAAATAGATCACCTTTCCCGCGACCGTCGTCTTGGCCAAACGCTCCGTTTCCAGACGCAGCTTTCGCGTCGTGCCGTCGAAGAACGCCTTGAACGCCACAAGCAAAACCTTGACGACGCAGCGATCGTCGGACGGCCGTCCGTCAGTGGGCTTCCTCACGCAGACATCCCATCAAAAATTGCTTTCCACCGAGCGGTAAAACGCATCTGCGTCTTCGATTTGGCTGCGCGTGAGAACTTGCACGATGGCGCCTTCGCGGAGGATGCCGACTTGGTCGGCGAGGCGGCGGGCCTGGCTGAGGCTGTGGGAGACGGCGACGATGGTGTATTGAGATTTCAGTCTTTGCAACAACTCTTCGATTTTGGCGGTCGAGCGGAAGTCGAGGTTGGCGGTCGGTTCGTCCAGCAGGAGATACGACGGGGCCAGGGCGAGGGCGCGGGCCAGGCAGAGGCGTTGCTGTTGGCCGCCGGAGAGGGAGAGGGCTCCGGCGTGCAGACGGTCGCCCACTTCCGTCAGTAGATCGACGTCGCTCAGAGCTTGACGCATGCGGGCTTCGATCTGGACGGCGGACAATTCGAGCACGCAGCGAAGCGGGATGGTGAAGTTGCTGGCGATGCTTCCGGGGAGCGGATTCGGATGTTGGAAGCACATGGCGGCTTGGCGACGTAGGTCGGTGAGGGGGCGATCGGGCTGATAAATATCGCGGCGATCGGCGGCGCTACCGAGCCAGACGGCTCCGGTGGTTCGGCAGCCCTCGAAGCATTCGTTCAAGCGGTTGATGGCGCGGAGCAAGGTCGTTTTGCCGGAACCGGAGGGCCCGACCAGAACGGTGATCGTTCGTGGGGGGATGGCCCAATCGATGTTCGTCAGGGCGGCGCGGCCGTGAAAGCGAACGGAGAGCTGGCGCAGCTCGATCGCCGGGGCGGTCATGGAGTGCGCTTGGCGAAGCGGGTCAGTCCGTACGCCAGGCACAAGAGAAGGGTCGTCAGGCATAAGAGAACCAGGGCAGCCCCGAACGCGCGGTCCAATTCGGCGGCGTTGCGATGTTCGGCGGCCAGGAAATAGATGGTTGAAGGCAATGCCTCAAAGCGGTCGGTGAGGCGCTGCGGAACACCCGCGCTGGCGACGACGCCGGTCATGAGGATCACGGCTGTGTCCTCGGCGATGCGGCCCACGGCGAGCACGATGCCGCTCTGGATGCCCCGCCGCGCCGCGGGGAGATGCACGTGCCAGATGCACTGCCAGCGCGAGAGTCCCAGGGCGGGGCCGAGCAATTGTACCGGCTCGGGAATCGCGGTCAACGCGGCTTCCGTCGCGCGAATCAAATAGGGGAGCACCAGGAACGCCAAACAGATCATGGACAACAGAAGGCAGGTGTTGGCTTGAGGCGCAAGCGTCTGCCGCAGCAGCAAGATCAGCCCAAAACCGAACAAGCCCATGATAATCGAGGGAACCGCCGCCAGCACGGAGGCGGCGGCGCTGAACGCGCGGCCCCATCGTCCGCGGCCATACTCGGCCAGCCAGATGCCGCTGGCGACTCCCAAAGGCGTCGCGATCAGGGCGGCGCCGAACACCAGAAGCAGCGTCCCCACCAGGGCGGGCCAAAGACCGTCGAAAACGCGTTGTTGACCGAGAATCGCGGCGCCGGCGGGGACGTCGCCAAACAACAACTCGGGGCCCAGCGTGGCCGCGCCGCGCCGCAGCAGGAAGAGCGCCAGCCCCGAAACGACGCCCAGCACGCTCAGGCTCGCCAGCCAGCACCCGCATTGGACCAGCCAATCCGTCCACTTAGCCATGCGGCGCCTCCGCACGAAGGGGAAGGCGCTGAAACGCCATCGTCAATCCTGTCGTCAGCAGAAACAGCAACAGCCCGGCCCCCGCCACCGAGCGATACTCGGGACTGTGCCAGTCCGTGGCAACGACCAGAGCGATTTGCGCCGTCAGCGTCCGAATCGAATCGGCCGGCGATGTCGGCAGCTGCGGCGCGTTGCCCGCCACCATCAAGGCGATCATGGTGTCGCCCAACGCCCGGCTGAAACCCAGCACAACCCCCGCGACGAGACCTTGCCGACTGAGAGGCAGAACCACCTGGCGAAGCGTCTGCACCCGCGACATGCCGAGAGCCGTGCACGCGAGCGCGACCTCGGCGTCGACCCGTTCGATGCGCACGCGCATCAGCAGCGTCATGGTGGGCAGAATCAGCATGCTCAACGTCAACGCGGCCGTGAGAAGGGAAAACCCCGTACCCCCAAACGCCGTGCCGCGCAGAACGGGCACGAGCAGCAGCACGGCCACGAAACCGTAGACCACGGTGGGAATGGCCGTCATGCCGTGAATGACGACCAGCAAGACCCGACCCAGCCAGCGTGGGCCGACGCCTTGCGTGAACAGACAGATGCCGACGCTTGTGGGGAAGGCGAGCGCCGTCGCCAGCACGGCCAACGTCACCGAACCGACGACCATGGGGCCGATGCCATAAGTGGGCGGCGAATCGTAGGGCCGCCAACCGGTCGTCAAGCTGAAAAGAATGTCGCGGTTCCAAAAGAAAGGTCGAGCCGAGTCGACGAGAAACACGAGGATGCCGAAGACCGCCGCCGCGGAGACGAGAGCCGCGCCCCCCAAAAGTCGCGGCAGCCAGCGATCGGCAAAGTTCCGCATACCGCTTGCCTATTCCTTGATGGGAATGAACCCGGCTCCGCGCACGATCGCGTCCCCTTCAGGACCGCGCAGGTAGTCGATAAAGGCCTGCACCAATTCATTGGGCCGGCCCTTGGTGTTCATAAAGAGCTTGCGAACGACCGGATATTTTCCCGATACGGCGTTCTCGTGCGTGGGGGCATGGCCGTCGATCGCAATGGCCTTCACCGTCTCATCGACGTGTCCCATGCTGGTGTAGCCGATCGCCAGCGGATCGTTGCCCACGGCCACCCGGACCGCTCCATTGGAGGGCGCCGCGATCGCCCCCGACTTGATCGGCCCTTTGCCCAGCAGCGTCTCCCAGAAGACTTCACGCGTGCCGCTCGCCTCGTCGCGCATGATGAGATGCACGGCGCCCTTCGGCCCTCCCACGTCGCTCCAGTCAACGATTTCTCCGGAATACAGCTTTTTCATCTGCTCCGCCGACAGCGCCGCGACCGGATTGCTGGGGTGCACGACAATCGAAACGCCGTCCAGGGCGAACGGGAAAGCGATCAAGCCGTATGCAGCGCGTTCCTTCTCGGTGATGGCCCGGCCCGTGTTGCCGATATCGACCAGGCCTTCGCCCACCATCTTGACGCCGACTCCCGAACCGCCCCCGCCCACGGTGATGCGAATATCCGGATTGACGGCGCTGATCCGCCTCACCGCTTCGTTCATGACCGGAAGATGGGCCGTGCCGCCGGCGATGGCGATCGCGCCGCTCAATCCTTGAAAACGTTTCAATTCCTCGCTCGCCAGGGCCGGGGCAGCGTTCTTCCGGGCGCAGCCGATCGTCAACAGGCCGCAGACAGCCAAGACCACCCCTGCAGAAACCAAAGTTCCTCTTCGGCGCAGCGGCGCTTTTGCGATCGATGACGCCATGGATGAATTCCTCCCGTCAGTTCCATCCCCGGAAGCCCGACGCGTTAGCGAGGGATGCCGTCAACCCTCGCTAACGCGTCGGGCTACCTGCAACGATGGCG
>JBAXFO010000424.1:0-4913 GCA_037139885.1 Planctomycetota bacterium | reverse complement strand
CCTACACTCTCTTCCAACGTCTGATAGGTAAAAAAAATCGTTGGCAGCCGGCTCGCACGCGGCGAGCCGGCCCCGCAGCCAATTAATGTGGTTTCCTACGTTCCCGTCCCCCAAATCGAGAACGCCGAATCGGTGAATCTTGCGGCGACCGGCCATCGAGGTTTCGGGCGATCTGGAGCGCGACGATTTGCAAAGCTCGGTGGAGCAAGCTGTCTGGTTTGATCGGCCCACTTGGAGCGCTCAGGAGAGCTTTTGGATCAGCGGAAATTCTTCGCATCATTCTCCTTTCCTAAAAACGAAAAGGCCCCGAGCAATTCGCCGGGGCCATGGGGTTTGCGAGCAGGCTAGGAAGGGCTACAGTTCAGGCGGCTGATAGCCGGGCAACGGCTCGAAGCGGTAGAGGGGATTCTGGTGGCGCCGAAGCTTCGAGTAGTCGGCTGGAGGCTGCTCCACGACGACATACGGCTGCTTAAGCCCCATGCCTAGCATGAGTTTATGAAGCGCGAGCGCGTTCGCAACAGCGGTATCCGTCGCTTCCTCTGGCAGTCGCGAGGCGATTTCCGCGTTCGTCAGGCCGAGGTTCGCCGACGCCAGCGCCACCGCGGCGAGCCGGATGCGTTCACGCTGTGGCGGCTTGAAGAGGTCGATCGTCACAGTCCTGGACAGCCAGTCCACGATTTCGGGATGCGCCGCAAGGCCGTCGATCGAGCCGGCGAGGTTGAGCCGCACCCGCGCCCGCGGCAATGGGTGACCGCCGTCGCAGAGGCGAACCAGATACACGTGGAACTCCGGCACAATGCGACGCATCAGGTCACCGAACTCGGGCGATTTGGCCGTCAGGACAGCAAACGCTTGTTGCAGCGGCTGCCAAATATCATTCAACTGACCCGGGATCGCAGACTGGGAATCCTTGATGCGGGTCAATTCGCCTCGTTCGATTTTGAGGCGACGCTCCTGATCCTCGATCTCGCTCATCTTGTCGGTCAGGAATTGCCTCGGGCCATACTGCTGAATTCCCGACGCGAGATTAGCGGCTTCCGCTTTGAGCTTCGCTTCTTCCCGAACCAAGCGATCCCATCGCTCGGACAAGCCGCCGACATCGTTTTCGCGGGCGTGCGTGACCATGTTCGCGAATTGGATTTCGAAACCGTTCAGCTGCTTGAACAACCCGACGATGGTATCGACGATGTTGTGCGCCGCCAGTTCGCCGCAAAACCCGATCGAGTTCCAGCAACGCCGTTCGCGAGCTCCCGAGCACATCAGGTTTTCGGTCACGCCATTGCCACCCCAGACGAATTCCCGGCCACAATACAAGCAGCGAGCGTGCTGCCCGGGGAAGCGAGTACGTTTGCGGGGTACACGGAGCAATGGATCGAGTTCCGGCGCATCCGCACGGCGAAAATCCGCGTTCTTCTCGTCGAGCTTGGCGTTTAGGAGGTCAAGCTCTTCGGCGCTAAAGAACGCCAAGTGCGGGCAATCGTAGAACTTGGGGCCTTTCGGATTCGGCACCGAGACGCGCCGCCCCGTCTCATGGTGCTTTACCGTATGCTTGAATCCGCGGCCGGGCTTGCCCTTGAGGAGCGGATTCTTGAAGAGCCGGCGCACCATCGCCCCGGTCCACGTCGTCCGCCGACAGTAGGGGCCGACAGCGACGCGTTGCGAATTCAGCCAATCGGCGGCGGCGGTGCAATTGAGCCTTTCTCGAAGCATGTCGTACGCATGCCTGAGGACAGCCTCGGCCTCCGGATTCTTCGCCCAGTCGTCGTACGTTTTTGCGTCTTCGGGAACAATGTAACCGAACGTTTCGCGAGCGGGAGCGCCGCCCCCTTTGACGAACCGATTCATGAGCTTGTGCTTCAGCCGTTTACTGACGTGAGCGTTGTGCTGAAGATGCTCCTTGCAGGCGTCGAGCGCATCCGTCTCCCAGTCCGGATCGTCGGTGTCGATGCCGTCGTTGGGAGAAATGACACGCGTGCCGTGATCGACCGCGAGTCCGAGAAGCCAAGCGGCCACAGGCCCGCGCACGATGCGCCCAAGGTCCTCGGCAACGAGCAGGTCCAGGACTCGGCCGCGGATCAATTCCTCCAATTCGTTGAGTTCGTCCCGATCGAGGCGTTCTCCTTTGCCTTTCGTCGCGATCGTGCGGAAATCGATTTGCACGCTGGGATAGACGTCAACCGCGACCTCCTTGCCGTGATCGGTCTGGTCCTCCAGACTGACCTCCTTTTGGTTCGCGCAGCCGCTGATGCGGCACACGATGCCCACAACCGGCGTGTGGCCATTCCGTGGCGGCTTGGGGGGATTCTTGTCTCCGTACATCGCATTTCTCCTTCGACCGGTTCGGGCAAGTTGCTCCTGGCGAGCCACGTGGATGCGTGCGCGAACCGACCGGTCATCGGCATTCGCACGTTCATCGAAGCCAACTTGCAGAAAAGTTGTCTGCGACAAGCGACGCAGAAGGCCGAAAGTTAACGGGACACGTTCACGTGAGGTTCACGTAGACGCGAAAAAGACGTGAGATTTTGAAGGTTGACAAGGCCCGGCCAGCGAAAAGTCGCACGGATCAGTCAAGAACGACGATTTTCGAGGGCTCAAGTGTGAGTTTGTAGCTACGGTTCTTATCGCCTGTTACGATGAGGCTCCACAGATCTGGCGGCAGCTTTTTCTTGAGTCGTCCGAAAAGCGTTGCCATCGCCGAATCGCCTGGCGGCTCTTCGTACAATTCGACCTCGTCGTCCCCGACCGATTGTCCATGAATGCCCTTTTTGGCGAGCAGTCTTAGGAGCGTAAATTCTTTTGAGCCGGGCGGCAGGTCCAGGTTCCGCCTCTTCCAAATCGCTACCTTGGCTTTCGCTCGTATTACGAGACCATTACGTGCGATCGCTTCGTCAAGCTCGGTCGTCTCTGGCGGTTGTTGAGCGTAGAAATCCCCCACGGCGAGAAGTGCTCGGGCGATGCGCTCGAAGAGATCCTTCGAATGCGTTTGAAGCCGGTGCCACATTGGAGCAAAAGCCAGGCGATGGTACTTCCCGAGCCAACTGAGATCGAATTGCTTACTACTCGCGGCGCCAACTTGGGTAAGCAGAATACAGGCATTGCGAAGCGGTTGTTGTTCGTTTTCGAGTAAGAAATGCCGTAGTTGCGTCGTCCGATCCCTGACGGCGACGAACCCATCGATGAAAGTCCGCCACTTTTTTGTCTCGGACTTTCCCTTTGGATGCAATTCTGGAAATATCGCTTCGGTGAGCGGAATCGCCTCCTGAAAGTCCCGCAGCACCGACTCCAGGCGCAGGATCACGCATCGGCTGATGAAGTCGCCCCCGGAATGAACTTCTGGGGTGAACCAGGGCGCGAACGATCCACGAAAAATGCCCTGCCGATCTTTCGTCGGCCATCCGCCTGTCGGCTCAAAATAATCTTGACCCGTGACCAGATCGGACCAAAACCTGGATGCGACGAAATCGATTCTTCCTCGAAGTTCTCTTGCCTTGCAGTACGTAACGATTTGTCGCTCGACAACCTCGATGGGATTGATCCCATCGATCCTGACCTTCTCGTCGCCGGGCCGTTTTGCAAGAAAGCGGTCGCCCACCCGTTCGTCGAATCTTGGGGAGTGCAGGATTTTTTTCAGGTTGCGGGCCGTCGCCACGATGAGGTCGTCCACCTCCTCGATTCGTTTACGCTCGATGGAACCAGATCCTGCCAGCAAATTATCGAGCGGCCACCGCGCTTGCTCGCGGAATTTTAGGCGCCTGGACAATTTGTGGAGTTCTGGAAGAACATCATCCTTCAACCAAACGCCGAGTTTGCGTTCGCAATCGCGATCGCGCCCACCGCCGGCGCCGCCAACGATCTCGTTGTACGTTCGGTAAAGCGACGCCAAGATTTCCACGGGAACTCCTCGAAGGGCCAAAGTCTCACGCAAATTGTCGTTTCGCGTGATCGCCAAGTGAACCGGATCTGCCATTGTGGCCAAAGCGCCAGCCTAACGGCAAGGCGCATTTGGCGAGTGCTGACGCGTCGGGAAAATCGAACTGCATTCCGGCGGACGAAAGGCGCGCTGTCATTGCGTGACTTGCACGACGACGTTGCGCAATGACCCGTGCTTTAGGACTTCGGCTCGAATTGCCGTGCGAACGCCCTTGAGAAATGCCTTCGTCCGAACGACGCGAGCCATACGATCGACCTCCTCAGATGCCCTTGAACGGGCAACCAGAAAGTCGATGTGCAATTGGTCAATGAGGATCAGTTTGGACATTGCAATCGAACCTCTCGAAGATGTCAAGCGGCGGCGACCTCTCTCGACACGATGCATGAACGCGCAGGCTGGCTCGCGATGCGAGTGACTGGCCGTTACGAATCGCGCCGAGTTCTTTCACCGCCGACGGTGTCCTAGGCGACAGCGGCTTGGAATGAGCGCCGAGTCCAGTTACCGGCGCGGATTGAGATTGCGGCCGCTGCGGCCGTGATTCCGGAAAGACCCGCGGAAATCATGTGCGGCGCGAAGTAGCTGACGACGGCGATCGAGAGTCCAGCGCACCCGCCCACCCAAACGAGATGCTTGAGGCTGTTCACAACCACCGCGATTTGGGCAGGGTTGCGGACCGCCAAAGCGACCGACATGGCGGCAGTCGCCACGGACGTCGCCACTGCCTGCCCACCGGCCTTCAATGCGCGGCCGGCGGCGGCCACACGGGCTTTGGCGACTTGCCAGAAGGATGGTTTCTTGGCCGGTTCGGGGGCGGCCCTTACGGGCTCCGTCGCGTCACGCAATTTCGCTCGCAGCGTCGGGTCGGTCAGGATCTCGATCACGGCGTCTTTCAGCGCGAGACGCGTGCCGTCGCGGACGGCGTCGGCGATGGCGTCGTTGAGGCCGGCGGCGAGGCCGTCGAGGAGGGCGTCGAAGCGGTCGA
>JBAXFO010000423.1:0-4921 GCA_037139885.1 Planctomycetota bacterium | reverse complement strand
TGCTGTTTCGTTTCTTCGCCGATGATCGACTGAAAATCGCGGACCATCGCCGGGAACGGATGCGGGCCGACGACGCTGCCGATGATGTAATGCGTGTTGGCGACCGTCGCCATCCAGTCGCGCATGGCTTCGTTGATGGCGTCGCGCAGGGTGCGGCTGCCGCTGGTGACGGGGATGACTTCCGTACCGAGTTGCCGCATCTTGAAGACGTTGAGCTTCTGCCGGCGAACGTCTTCTTCGCCCATGTAGACCTTGCATTCGAGCCCGAAGAGAGCGGCGGCGGTCGCGGTGGCGACGCCGTGCTGCCCGGCTCCGGTTTCGGCGATCACGCGCGGCTTGCCCATCCGCTTGGTGAGCAAAGCTTGGCCGATGCAATTGTTGATCTTGTGAGCGCCGGTGTGATTGAGGTCTTCGCGTTTGAGATAAATCCTCGCCCCGCCGGCACGCTCGGTGAGCCGTTCGGCGAAGAAAAGCGGCGAGGGCCGGCCGACGTAATTGGTCAGGTAGTAATCGAGCTGCTTTTGAAATTCGGGATCTTGCCGGGCCGCGGCATATTGCTCGGACAGCTGCCGGAGAGCGTGCATCAGCGTTTCGGGAACATATTGGCCCCCGAACGGACCGAATCGGCCATGTTGATCGGGGACGGAGGCAGTTGCGGACATGATCGCATCCTGGGTTGTGGGGGCACACCTATTGTACCCCGAACCGGGATGTGACAAGGTTATTGGCGCTTTTCGACGGTCGTGATCGGAGCCAGATTGGAGGCGGAGTTGAAGCCGAATTTCGACTGATTCATCGCCCAGTTGAACACGGTCAGATACTTCACCGGCGCTCCCAAGGATGTGGTCTCGTAGGCTTCAAGATTGCGAATCTCGCGGGGCAGATTGATGAAACGGCGGTTCGCGAGCGCTTTTCCCGTCTTCGCTTCGATCACCGAAGCTTCGAGCTCCCAGCGTTCGCGCTCGATGGGCGGCCCGTTTGAGAACGATTTCGTATCGACGACCGAACGTGTCTGCCGCGACACGACGATGACGAGTTCCGTTTCCTCGACATTCGTGGCGATCCATTCTTCGTTGTAATCGCCGGCGTCTTTCTGCCATTCGTGAGGGGCGCCGTTGACCTTCAAGAAGACCATCTTGTGAGGCCGATCGCCGACTTTGAATTCCGCCGCCGCCGCCACGGGTTTCGCCCGGGCCGCCGGCGCGAGGTCTTCGGGAAATTGGGCCCGCACAACCGCGGACTTTTTGACGACTTTGACTTCGGCCGGCTCGTCGCTGGATTTCGAAGCGCGAGGGCCGAACAGGCCGGTCTGCAAACCCATAAATGCAAACGCCGCAACCGCCGCCATCGAACATCCGAAGAAAGTCTTCATGTTGCGCCTCCACGGATGGGAAAAGTCCCGCCCGCGGAAGTGTAGCTTAAATTTCTCGCCGCGGCGAATGGGGGCATGGAAATCAATCGAAGTCGAGCGGCGGCAGAAGATCGGGCTTCTTGATGAACTCACTGAGATCGATCGAGCCGCGGACTTCGCTTTCGACGAGATGCAGACGCTGTTCGAGTTGGCGGATCTTGTCGCGCATCTGGCCGATGAGCGTGAGTGGGTCGTCTTTCGGTTTCGCGCGCGGCACTTCGGGATAGCCCAACTGCCGCTGCAAGGCCGCGAAGAGATAGAGCGGATCGCGGCCACGATTCGCCCGGGCGATTTTGCCTTCCTTCTCGCCGAACAACGGCGGCGCGGGAGGCGCATAATCGGGGAGTTGGCGTCGTTGTTCGCGAACGTAAAGCTCGGACCGGGCGTAGATCAGATCGCCAAAGTCGAACACGCCGATCTGCCGCCGCGTCATGTCGAGGAAGCCGCGCCAGTCCGCGTCGTAGATCGCGTCTCCCTTCATGCGTTCCAGACCTTCGTCGTAACCCAGGCGGTTACGGCTCAGGGCCTCGAACTGGTAAACGAACAACCCTTGCGGCGACGGCGTGGCCGAGCGATAGCGCGCTTCGCGTTCGAGGATGAGAAGGGCGATATCGATGCTGAAGCGGGCGTTCTCGTCTTCCGTGGCCGCGATGATAAATGCTTGAAACGGCGTGAAATAATGCCCGAGCTTCGCGAAGCCCGACGACAACAAACCGGTATGTTTGATCTCCGTGGCCAAGAAACCGACGGCGATCGGCAGACGCGTGATCGAGAGAAGCTCTTCGGGCATGTGTTCGAGAACGGTCTGCGTGGGCGAGTTTTCTTCAACGCGTTCACGCAGGACGCGAAAGAAATACGTCTGCTCAATGTACTCTTCGCGATCGAGAACGGGCGTCATGGGGGTCCACGGCTTAGAGCGGTTCAGACGCAGCGAAGAACGCATCGCCCTTCGCTGCGTCGTTTGATCTTACGTCAAAATCTCGCGCACCACATGGCCGTGAACATCGGTGAGGCGGAAATTACGCCCGCTGAAGCGGTAGGTGAGGCGTTCGTGGTCGAGTCCCAAGAGGTGCAAGAGAGTCGCATGGAGGTCGTGCATGTGAACTTTATCGACCACGGCAAGATGGCCGAATTCGTCGGTCTCGCCGTAAGCGACGCCCGGTTTCACGCCACCGCCGGCGAGCCACATGGTGAAGCCGCCGGGGTTGTGGTCGCGGCCGGTGCCGTTGCCTTCGGCGTAGGGAGTGCGGCCGAACTCCGACCCCCACCACACGACGGTGTCTTCAAGCATGCCGCGGCGTTTGAGATCCGCGAGCAAGGCGGCGATCGGCTTGTCGACATTCCGGGCCAACTCGCCATGGCGCGGCATGTTCGAATGCTGGTCCCAGACGGGGTTGGCGCTGTTGTCGCCGTGATTGACCTGGATGTAACGCACGCCCGCCTCGCACAGCCGACGGGCCATGAGGCATTGCCGGGCGAAGCGGTCGGTGGTGGGATCGCCGATGCCATACATGCGCTGGGTGGCGGCGGTTTCGCCGGAGAGGTCGAGAATGTTCGGAGCGTTCTGCTGCATGCGCCAGCCGAGTTCGTACGAATTGATGACCGCCTCGTATTCGGCGTCGCCCGTGGCCCGCCGCGCTTGCTCGCCGTTCATCGCCTGCAGCAGGTCGAGTTGGCGGCGTTGGTCGGCTGTGGTGAACGAGGCGTTGCGGAGGTTGCGGATGCTCGACGCGTCGAGCGGCGAGCCGACGCTGCCGACGCTCGTCCCCTGGAAGACGGCGGGGAGAAACGCGTTACCATAATTCCGCGGGCCGCCGTTGCCCGTCGAAGGGGCGATCGAGATGAAGCCGGGGAGGTTGTCGTTTTCCGAGCCCAGGCCATAGAGAAGCCACGAGCCGACGGAAGGGCGGATGAAGCTGGTCGAACCGCAATGCAGGAACAGCGTCGACGGGCCATGGGCGACGCCTTCGGTGTGCATCGAGCGGATGACGCAGAGGTCGTCGACGTGTTTGGCGATTTCGGGAAAGAGCTTCGACACCCAGCGACCGCTCTGGCCATGCTGGTTGAATTCCCACAGGTTTTTCATGACGCGGCGCGAGCTGCCGCGATTGCCGTTATTGGCGAGCGCGCGGGCGTCGTCAAACGCCATCGCCCGGCCATCGTCGCGCTGGAGGCGCGGCTTGTAGTCGAACGAATCGACATGGCTGACGCCGCCTTGCAGAAAGATGAAGATGATGCGCTTGGCCTTGGCCGGGAAATGCGGCTCGCGGCTGGCGAGCGGGTTTTCCGCCCGTGCCTTTTCGGCGGCTAACGCGGCCATGGCGAGCGATCCAAAACCGCAGGCGGCCGTCTTCAAAGCGCCGCGGCGAGTCATCGGCGAGAACGAGTCCATGGGAAGATCCCCTCGTGCGAACGAATTAGTTCACAATGCGGAAGTCAATCGAGGCGAACAGGGTTTGCAAAAAGCGAGCCCAGGCTTCGGCGCGGGCGGCGCTGGTCGTGCCGGTTTCGGCGAGATACGTTTCCGCGAGCCGACTTTCGGCAGGGCTTGGCGGCCGGCCCAAAGCCAGGCGATACGCCAAGGCGACCCGGCCCGGCTCATCGAGATCGTCGCGCGCCAGCAACCGTTTGGCCGAGGCCTGCGCTTGCTGCATCACGAACGGGCTGTTCATCATGAACAGGGCCTGCGGAGCGACCGTGCTGGCGTTGCGTTTGCCGGTCGAAACGCTCGGATCGGCGAAGTCGAAGGCCTCGAAAATCTCCGGGAGCGCGTTGCGCAATACGGGCATGTACACGCTCCGCGCCAGGCTCTTGTGAACGTAATTGTAATCGGAACCCAGGGCCGCGAACGAGGGGCCGGGCGTGTTCAGCTTCAGTTGGCCGCTCACGGCGAGGATCGCATCGCGGATGCATTCCGCCTCGAGCCGGCGCCGATTCATGTGCGACCAAAGGCGATTGTCGGGGTCAACCGCCGCCGCGACATCGTTGGCCGAGGTCTGGCGATACGTCCGCGACAAGACCATCGCCCGGATCAGTTTCTTCGCCGACCAGCCCTCGTCGATCAGCTTCAGCGCGAGATAATCGAGCAATTCCGGATGGCTGGGGCGTTCGCCGGTGGCGCCGAAATTGTCGACCGTGCGAACGATCCCTTCACCGAACGTCCAGGTCCAGAGCCGATTCGCAATGACGCGCGCCGTCAGGGGATTGTCCTTATTAACGATCCAGTCGGCCAGTTGGCGGCGGCCGCTCTCGTCGGCGGGAATCTTCGGGGCGGGGCCAATCGTCGCGGCTTGCAAGAAGCCGCGGGGCGTTTCCTCGCCGAGATTTTTCACGCTGCCGCGAATGTGAATGCGAACGTTCTCCATCTTCTTTTCTTCACGCACGCCCAGCGCCGTCTCACGGCGGGGGCCGCTGTTTTGCAATTCCTTGAGCCGATCTGCGTCGTCCACGGTCAATTTCTTCTTGGGCGCGGCCGGTGTCTGCACCGCGACATCGGGGAGTTTTTCGATC
>JBAXFO010000422.1:0-4921 GCA_037139885.1 Planctomycetota bacterium | reverse complement strand
GCCCCAGACCCCTTCCGCGAACGGCACGGAGATCAGCGTCGTCGTCTCGGGGGGGAGCAACTTCGCCAGCGACGGATCGAGCGGTTCGTGCGGCGGATTCGGCGGCGCGACGACGATCGGATTCCACCCATATCGCGGCAGATAACGAGCCAGCCCCGTCATACGCAGCGCCGCCACCGCCCCGCACGGCGGAAAATACAGCGTCACCATCAAGATCTTGCGATTCGCAGCCATCGGAGCAGATGCAACCTCGTTGCTCAAAAAAAAACTAGCGAACGGAACCGGCCGGCTTCGCGATGCAGCTTTCAATGACCGCCCAGAGCTTGCCGATGCTCTTGGCGCTCGAAAATTCGGCCGCGATATGCGTCCGCGCCGCGGCTCCCAGTTTGGCCGCCAGAGCCCCATCGAGAGCGATCCGGCGCATGAACTCGGTCATGCCGGCGACATCGCGTTCATCGACGAGAAAGCCCGTCTCCCCCTCGATCACGACATCCGGAATGCCCGCATGCCGCGTCGAAATGACGGGCAAACCCGACGCTCCCGCTTCGAGAATCGCGACCGGCGTCCCTTCGCAATCGCCATTCGGCGCTTCGAGCGAATGCTGCACGAAACAGCGAGCCTTCCGCATTTCCGCCTGCACCGCTTCCGGCGGACACACCCCCAAAAAATCGACCGCATCCGCAATCTGCAAAGAACGTGCAAGCTCCTTGCACGGCTCCAGCAAATGCCCGAAGCCGATCATCCGCAAACGAGCCGTCGGACACGAAGGCAGCATCGCGGCGAAGGCGCGAATCGTGAGCTCGGGCCCCTTCTTCTCGGTAAAACGACCGACGGCCAAAAACACGGGGGGTGCATGTTCCGGGTCGGCTCCGCGGAAGTCATTGCAATCGATGCCACAGGTCACATGATGAACTTTCTCGGCCGGGGCTCCGAGCGAAATCAGCTTCCGCTTCATCGCCCGGGAGACGACCACGAGCGCCGAAGCGGCGGCGAACATCGTTTGGTAACGCGACTCCATGTCGCGCAGCACCTCGCGAATGCTGGCGTCGTAACCGTGAAAATGCACGATGAGGGGCACTCCGGCCGCCTGGCAGGCTTCGACAGCGTCGACCCCGGTTTCTCCGTACTCCGCCAGCGCCGCCGCGGGCCGATAGCGGCGAATCGCCTCGCCATAGGCCCGGGTCACTTCCGCATCCCAGCCCCGGCCTCGAACGAAACGCTGCACGCGCCGCCACGCCCGCGGCACGAAACCTTGCGGCAAGAGCGGCACACGGTCGATGGCGGGCACAGGGCCATGAATCACGATGGTGCGCGCCGGCAACCGCTCGGCATGAGCGCAGAGAAATTGCTCCGACGGCGACGACGGATTGGGTTGCAGGATCAACACCGTCGGCCGCGTCGCAATCTCAGCGGCGGGCGCTTCGTGCAACGTGGCGTTCATGACAGCGCCTCCGCCTCTTCGTGGCGCCAGGAAACGTCTTTCCAGTGCAAACAGCCCCAGGGCCGCATGGGCCATTCGAGCGAGCCGTTGTCGACTTCGGGCATGACGACATGGAAAGCCGGGAAGTCGACGATGACATCGAACGCCACGGTCGAGATGCCCTGATTGATCCCCATGGTCATCGTGTAGCCGCCGGGGCTGAGCGGCAGACCGCGGACCTGAATGGTGATCGCTTGCTTCCCCTTGCGAATCGGAAACGCGAAACCGCTATCGGGATTGAAGAGCGTGACGACGCGTTCGCCTTGTTGATTGGTGAGCCAGACGCCCGAATACGCCCGGGGCAGTTCGCGATCGGAGGTGAACTCGAAATGGATGGTGAAGTCGTCGCCGCTCTTGAGAATGGGCGGTTCGCCGTTGTCGCCCCCCGTCAGCCAGATGCGGTCGATGGTGACGGCGGAGTCGCGAA
This sequence comes from Planctomycetota bacterium, assembly GCA_037139885.1. Lineage (GTDB taxonomy): Bacteria > Planctomycetota > Planctomycetia > Gemmatales > Gemmataceae > JAIEPT01. The sequence continues at coordinate 3,014 of JBAXFO010000422.1, read as the reverse complement.
CGCGGTCGCGGCGGTAATAGTCGAGGTTCGAGCCGATCTCATGGCGTTGCTGCCAGGCGTCGGTGAGATAGCGGTCGATGATCGCCGGCGTGCCCCCATCCGCGATGACCTGGCCATTCTTCAGGTAAACGCACCGATGCGTCAGCGAGCGCACGGCCGGCATGTTATGGCTGACGAAGATGACCGTGCGGCCCCCTTCCGACAGCGATTGCATCTTGCCCAGGCACTTCCGCTGAAACGACAAATCGCCGACGGCGAGGACTTCGTCGACGAGCAAAATCTCCGTTTCCAGATGAGCCGCCACCGCGAACGCCAGTCGCACGTACATGCCGCTCGAATAGCGTTTCACGGGCGTATCGAGAAATTCCGCGACTTCCGCAAACTCGACGATCTGCTCGAACTTCTGCGCGATCTCGCGCCGGGCCATGCCGAGGATGGCGCCGCTCAGGAAGATATTCTCGCGGCCGCTGAGCTCGGGATGAAAACCGGTGCCGACTTCCAGCAAGCTTCCGAGCCGACCTTGCAAGCGGGCGTAGCCATCGGTCGGAGCGGTGATGCGTGCCAGGATCTTGAGCAGGGTCGATTTGCCCGCGCCATTCCGGCCGATCAAACCGACGACTTCGCCGGGTTTCACTTCGAATGTGATGTCTTTCAGCGCCCAGAAATCGGTCTCGGTCGACGCCTCGCCCCGGAAGCGGCGCGTGGGCCAGGTCGCCAGGCGACCGAGTTCCTCGCGGAGCGTTCGATAGCCCGACACGCTCCCCTGACCGCGGGAGAGGCGATAGCGTTTGCCGAGATTTCGGCAGGTGATCACAGGCTGCATGAAAACTCCCGGGCGAATCAGATAATGTCGGCGAAGCGGTCTTCGACTTTGCGGAAATAGAAACAACCGAACGCGAACAGAGCCAAGCTGAGCGCGCCGGCGATGCCGAGGCTGAGCCATTCGATCGGCTCTTGCCCGAGCACGGCGGCGCGAAATGCGGCGATGAGCGGCGTCATGGGATTGAGCTCGAGAAGAGGCTCCCAGGCCCCGAGCGAACCGGGCTTCACCTGCATGTAAACCGAAGGGGTCGCGAACATCCAGAGTTGCAAGAGGAACGGGATGACATAGCGAAAATCCCGATACGCGACATTGAGCGCCGCGAGCAAGGTCCCCATGCCCAGAGCGGCGCAGACGACGAACGCGTAAATGAGCGGCGCCGCCAAAATGCTCCACGACGGCCCTCGTTGGTAATACGCCATCATCAGGGCGAGCAGTCCCATGGCGATGAGGAAATCGACCACGGCCGCGCCGACGGCGGACCAGGGAATCATCAGACGCGGAAAGTAGATCTTGGTGATGAGCCGTTCCGAACCGACGACGCTGGTTCCCGCGTTGCCGACCGCGGTCGAGAAGAACGTCCACGGCAGCAGCCCGGCAAGCACGAACAGAGGATACGGCATGCCGTCGCCCGCCGATACGTTGGCGAGTCGGCCGAAGAAGATGCTGAACACGACCATCATCATGGCCGGCTGCAGCACCGCCCAGGCCGCGCCGAGGACGGTTTGCTTGTAGCGCACCTTGACGTCGCGCCAAACGAGGAAATAAAGAAGTTCCCGGAAGCGCCACAGTTCGCCGAGATTGATGAGCCGCCAACCGCGCGGCGGCAGAATATCGGTTACGAACGCGCTGGCCGGCGCGCCCAGAGGGGCGCTCGCCAGCTCGCTTGCCGGAGGCGAGGAAGCAACCGACGGGGGTGGGGGCGAAGAGGTCACGAGAGTCATTGCACCGCCATGAGTCGAAAGACATCGATGCCGAGGCGTCATTGCTTCGGCATCACCATAATCATCCCGTAAGTGAACGCGAGAAAGCCGACGCTCGCGATGCCGATCTTGATCAGCGCTTCGAGCGACAGACTCGGCCTCTCGACGGGGGGATAGCTCTTCGTCACACCATAATAGGTCACGGGAAGGGCCAAGACAAAAAACGTCGGCAGGATGTAATTGATGGTGAGCGTAAAGAAGCCGACCGCATACGCGCCCAGAGCCGCCATCAGGTAGGGCTGGAGCCGGGCCAAATCCGGGTCGAGAATCATGGTCTTGTCGTAACTGAAGCGGTTGAGCGTGATGAACGCGAAGCCGACGGCTCCGAGAAAGCTCATGCCGCCGAGAAAGCCGAGATCGGCGAACGGTTGCAGGTACGAGTTATGGGCCAGGAGTTTGCGATCGCCGACGAAGGCCATGGTTTCGGGATTGATGTCGGTCGACATGATTTTCGGCCCCACGCCGATGAGGGGATTCTCGCGAAATTCTTGCAGCCAATCGCTCCACAGGCCGAAGCGGTGTTGGGCGGTGGTGGCGTTCGTGGAGATCTCCGTCTGGCGGCCGCCGAAAGCGATCAAAACGAGCGGCACCGCCAGGCCCAGAAAGACCAGGCCCATCATCGACGATTTGCGCGGCGCCCCGGCATAGGACAATTTGGGGCGAAAGGCGTAGAGGGAAAACAAAGTCAGCCCGGTCAAGAAGGCCAGCAAACCGCCTCGCGACATCGTCAAAAAAATCGAGTACAGGAAGATGCCGATCGGCACGCTCCAAAGGAAACGCAACATGCCGAGCTTTTTGTTCGTGAGCTGATACCCGCACAGGAACGTCAAGACGCTGACGAAAACGCCGACTTCGTTGGCGTCGTGAAGAATGCCCGTGAAGCGCAGGCGACGGATCATCACGTCCTCGCCATCGACCTGAACGTCGAGCACTTCTTCTTGGACCTTGAGGATCTCGATATCGATGAATTTATAATAATGCAACACCGCCACCGTGGCCGTCACGGTCATGCACAGGGCCACGACGGCGATCACGCCTTGAAGCCGCGCGGGCGTATTGATGACGGCCAAGAAGAGGCAGAAGTAAACGAACACTTTGACGAATTCGAGTTCTTCCTCGAAGGCCTTGCCCGCCTCGTTGTTCACCGACAGCGAAATGCCCGCGAGCACGAGCGTGACGAACGACAAGATGACGGTGGGATGCCGTAGCAG
>JBAXFO010000421.1:0-4957 GCA_037139885.1 Planctomycetota bacterium | reverse complement strand
CCCTGGCGAACATCATAGGCGGCCGATTTGAGCTCGCGGGCGGCGGCGGTCAGTTCGTTATAAAGGCGGTCGTCGCTCAGCAGCTTCCCCAAGGACCCCTTGCCCGCTTCGACGTCGGCGAACGCTCGATCGGCGCGCGTCAAAACTGAATTCAATTTCGCGGCCGACTGCGTGAGATCGGACGTAAACGTCTGCTCCCCTTTGCGGAAAGCCGCCAGCGTGGCGTCCATCTCGTTGAGCACGGCATTCAGCTTCCCCGCCGTTTGCGCGAGTCCTTCGAAGAGATCGGGAGTTTCCCGAGGCGCGAGCGCCACGCCCTCGTGCAGCCGCGGCGCATCGGCCGAGCCGGGGATGAGGCGAACGATCCGGTCGCCGAGCGGATTATCGCGAGAGATGCTCACGACCGCATCGGTCCCGAGCCGCGTTTGCAGATGCCCGGCGAGGCGCAGCCGCACCGTCACCGCTTCGCCGGCGATTTCGGGCAGTTCGACCGCAGCCACTTCCCCCACGTCGACGCCCTGCACATGCACGCGTGTGCCCGGTTGCAGGCCCGCGACATTTTGAAAGGGAACGGTGGCGGAAAACGTATCGCGCTGCCAACCGCTGCGCGAGGATGTCGCCAGCCGCCAACCGCCGAGCGCCAGCGCGGCGACCGCGACGAAGCCGAGCGTCAAGGCCTGCCAGCGGGAGAGAGGTCGAGTCATGAAAGTCTCCATCAAATGCTTCACAACGGAACGTGGCCGATCCATCCAACTTGCGCGAGGCGCTGTGTCCACGTTCGAAGGCGCTTCATTATAAGGGATTCGCTCGGCGTGCGCGAACCTTTTGCACGGTTCGGGTTTTCGACGCTGTTCAACCCTCCCCGGCATGATAAAATAGCCGTTTCGCTTCGATAGCGTGCGCTTTTTGGAGATTCCGAATGCCCGTTTTGGCCCTGGCGAGTGTGGCGGTTCATTTGCGGCCCGAAGATAATGTGGCCGTGGCCGCGGCGACGATCCCCGAAGGGACCGAAATCGAGTTCCTCGGCGAGCGCTTCAAGATCGACAAACGCATCGGCCTGGGCCACAAGATCGCGGTGCGGCCCATCAAAAAAGGCGCGGCGGTCGTCAAATACGGCCAGGTGATCGGCTTTGCCGGCGACGATATCGCCCCCGGCACACACATGCATGTCCACAACATCCGCGCCGATCTCTTCGAACGCGATTACGCCTACTGCCAGGACTGCCCCCCACCGCCGACCATGACGGAGCAACGCTACTTCGACGGCTACGATCGCGGCTCCGAACGCAGCGACCCCTTCCGCTACGGCACGCGCAATTATGTCGCCATCATCAGCACCGTCAATTGCTCGGCCAGCACGAGTAAGTATGTTTCCGAGCGCATCCGCCTCTCGGGCGTCTTGAAGCAATTTCCCAACATCGACGGCGTCGTTGCGATCACGCACAAGGCGGGCTGCGCGATGAAATACGACGGCCCCGATCACAATCAACTCGACCGCACTCTCGCCGGCTTCGCCAAGCACGCCAACATTGCTGCGTATGTCCTCATCGGCCTGGGCTGCGAAACCGGGCAGGCGATTCATCTCGTCGAGGGGCAGGGGCTCATTCAGCTCAACGGTTCGAAGAAGCCGCCGAAGGTGCTGTCGATTCAGGAAGTCGGCGGCATCGCGAAAACCGTTGAAGCCGGGGTCAAGGCGGTGGCGGAATTGTTCCCCTGGGCGAACGACGTCAAACGCGTGCGCCTCCCCGCGAGCAAGCTCATCCTCGGCACCAATTGCGGCGGCTCCGACGGCAACAGCGGCGTCACCGCCAACCCCGCTCTTGGCGTCGCGTCGGATCTTCTCGTCGCCCAAGGAGGCACGAGCATCCTCGCGGAGACGTCGGAGATTTACGGGGCCGAGCATTTGCTCACGCGGCGCGCCATCAGCCGGGCCGTGGGGGAAAAGCTCATCGAGCGCATCAAGTGGTGGGAATGGTATACGGGCATCTTCGGAGCCGAGATCAACAACAACCCCTCCCCCGGCAACAAGGAAGGCGGCCTGACGACGATCTACGAAAAATCCCTCGGCGCCATCGCCAAGGGGGGGAGCACCGCCCTCATGGATGTCGTTCACTATGCGGAGCCCGTCCGAACCAAAGGTTTCGTCGTCATGGATACGCCGGGCTATGATCCCGTGAGCATGACCGGCATCGTCGCGGGCGGGGCCAATGTGCTCGTCTTCACGACGGGTCGGGGAAGCGTTTTCGGGTGCAAACCCGCTCCGTCTATCAAGATCGCGACCAACACGCCCCTCTTCAATCACATGAACGACGACATGGACATCGACGCCGGCGTCATCCTCTCGGGCACGCCCGTGGAAGTCGTCGGCCAACAAATCTTCGAAGACATCCTCGCCGTCGCTTCGGGTAAGAAAACGAAAAGCGAGATCGGCGGCGTGGGTGAAGAAGAATTCGCGCCCTGGTCGATCGGCCCGACGCTTTAGTCGATAAGGATCATCGCCAAACCCAAGCCTGGCCAACCTGGAATTTCATGAAAGTCGTGCTCGCTGAGAAACCATCGGTCGCCCGGGAATTGGCCGCCTTTCTGGGAGCCAAGGCTCGGCACGAAGGGTATTTCGAGGGGCAGGGCTATCAGGTCACCTGGGCTCTCGGGCACCTTGGCACGCTCAAGGAACCCGAGGACTACGATCCCGCGTTGAAACGTTGGTCGCTCGCCACGCTGCCGATCGTGCCCGAGCGTTTCGAGCTCAAGGCGCTGACGGAGAAGGGGGCGGGGCAGCAGTTGGCGGTCATCAAACGGCTCTTTCGTGCGGCCGACGAATTGATCTCCGCCACCGATGCCGGACGTGAAGGCGAACTCATCTTTCGCTACATCTTCGAGTTGGCCGGCGCACCCAACAAACCTGCCCAGCGATTGTGGCTCAATTCGATGACCGAAGCCGCCATTCGCGATGCGTTTCGCCGGCTGCGACCGCTGGCCGATTACGACGCCCTCTATGCCGCGGCCCGCTGTCGCAGCCAGGCCGATTGGATCGTGGGGCTCAACGCGACGCGTTATTACACGGTTCGCAATCGCAACGCGGGCGGGCTCCTCTGGAGCGTCGGCCGGGTGCAGACTCCGGTGCTCGCGATGCTGGTGCGGCGCGACGACGAGATCCGCGCCTTCAAGCCCGAACCCTTCTGGGAGCTGTCGACGCATTATCGCAAAGTCCTCTTCAAAGCGACCGGCAGCCGCTTCACGAAGGAGGAGGATGCCGGCAAAGTCCTCGAACGCGTGCTCGGGCAGCCGTTCGTTGTGAAGACGATCGAACGCAAGGAGGAACGCGATCTGCCGCCGCAGCTTTACGATTTGACCGAACTCCAGCGCGATATGAACCGCCGCTACGGCATGTCCGCCGATGCGACTCTCAAGGCGGCGCAATCGCTTTATGAATCCAAGCTGATCACGTATCCGCGAACCGATTCGCGATATCTGACGACGGATATGAAAGGGCAGATTCCCGAACTCTTGGAAAACCTTCGCAAACTCAAGCCAACCGAAGTCGGCCGGCTCGACCTGAAGGCGTTGACGTTCACCGGCCGCCTTGTCAACGACTCGAAAGTGAAAGACCATCACGCCATCATCCCCACCGGCAAGTCGCCTTCGGGCCTGCCGGGGCCGCTCCAGAATGTTTACGACGCCATCGTCATCCGTCTGATTGCCGCGTTTTATCCGGTCTGCGTGAAGGAAGTGACCAGCGTCGCCGGCGAGTCCAACGGCGTGGCGTTCCGTGCTCGCGGCGTTCGCATCGTCGACCCGGGTTGGACCGTGCTCTATCCGACGCGCGAGGACGACAAAAAGGCCGACGAGCAAGACCTTCCCGAGTTTCGGCCTCAAGAGAGCGGCCCGCACGAACCGTTCATCAAGAAAGGCGAGACCGCGCCTCCCAAGCCCTATACCGAAGCCACGCTCCTGGGCGCCATGGAAACGGCCGGCAAATTGGTCGACGATGAGCAACTCAAAGAGGCCCTCAAGGAGAAAGGCCTGGGAACGCCCGCAACGCGCGCCTCGATCATCGAAACGCTGCTGAGCCGGGGTTATATCGTGCGGGAGAAGAAGGCGCTGATCGCCACCGATGCCGGGCGTTATTTGATCGCCGTCATCCGCGACCGCGGCTTAAAAAGCCCCGAACTCACCGGTGAATGGGAGGCTCGCCTGCGCGACATCGAGCGTGGCCAACTCGACGCCCAACAGTTCATGTCCGAAATCATCGGGTACGCTGGCGGCATCATCCGCGAAGCCGAAACCGCCGCCATCGATGAAACGAGGCTCGGCGACTGCCCCCGATGCGGTCGGCCGGTCATTGAGGGCAAGCGCGGTTATGGCTGCTCCGGCTGGCGCGAGGGTTGCACGTTCGTGCTGTGGAGGGAGTACAAGGGCTGCGAGTTCAATGTCGCCCAGGTCCGCGAGCTTTTGCAACGTCGGGCGCTGCTCCAACCTCCCGCGTTCGAAGGCTCGACGGGCATGATCTTGTCGCTCTCGGAAAATGGAGCGGTGCTTGAGATCCAAGTTCCGCAAAGCGCCCCGCAAACGCACCAAGCCGCCGCCAAAGCGCCCCGCGCGGCCCAACGTTCCAGAACCGGCTCGCGTAAACCGCCGACCGAGATCGCGTCGGACGAATCGCCCCCGAAGAAGAAAGCCGCCAAAGCAGGCAAGGGACTGGGCCCGTGCCCGCTCTGCAAGGCGGACGTCGTCGAGCAAGAAAAATCGTACGGCTGCAGCGCCTGGCGCGACGGCTGCAAATTCGTCATCTGGAAGACCATCGCCGGCAAGAAACTGAGCCAACGCGTCGTCCAGGCGCTGATCCGCAAGGGGGGCAGCGAACTCGTCAAAGGTTTCAAATCCAAAGCGGGCAAGTCGTTTGACGCGAAACTGAAACTGGAAGAGGGCGCGGTTCGCTTCGACTTCGATTCGTGAC
>JBAXFO010000420.1:0-4960 GCA_037139885.1 Planctomycetota bacterium | reverse complement strand
TGCGACGGGAAATCTAATTGTCGTCAGACGGGGCAAACAGTTGTCGCTAGACACTCAGCAGCACTTCGGGGCCGGCATGGACGCGCGACATCTGCCTGCCAGTTGGTCTAGCACCGGCAATAGCCTCGAAGGACTAGCATTTACCGCCGCGCACGCGGTTATGGTGGTGGACGATTTTGCGCCAGGCGGAACGACCTCCGAAGTGGCGAGGATGCATCGTGAAGCGGACCGCCTGTTGAGGGCACAGGGGAATGGCGCCGGGCGAATGCGAATGCGAGCCGACTCGACGCTGCGTCCCGGCAAACCGCCGCGGGGGCTGATTCTATCGACCGGGGAGGACGTGCCTCGCGGTCAGTCTCTCCGGGCACGATTGCTGATTTTGGAGATGGAGAAGGACGGGCTGGACTGGGTGCGTCTGACCGCCTGCTAGCATGACGCCGCGGCGGGTCGCTACGCCGAAGCGCTGGCGGGTTTCCTTCAATGGCTTGCGGGGCGTTATTCGGCGGTCCGCGATGGGTTGCGAGCTGAAGTCGCCGCGATTCGAGACCAAAGCCATGTCGAGGGGATGCACGCGAGAACCCCCGGTATTGTCGCGGACCTGGCTGTCGGCTGGCGATGGTGGCTCGATTTCGCGGCAGAAGTCGGTGCGATCGACCAGACCCAGCGAGAAAAGCTCAATCAGCGAGTTCGGGGCGCTCTGCAAGTCGCGGCTGCCGGTCAGATCGACCACGTCGCTTCGGCCGACCCCTGCGAGCATTTTCTTCGACTCATGCGGGGCGCCTTGGCGTCGGGTCGAGCACACTGTGCTGGCCCCGACGGGCGGCCGCCAGTCGCAGCCGATGCCTGGGGCTATCGCCGCTCGGAAATCCGCCAGGACAGCCAAGAGTCCCCGTGGGCGCCGCAAGGACGATGCATCGGCTGGATCGAAGGCAACGACCTTTACCTCGAGCCAGACGCCGCCTACGCCGAGGCCCAGGAACTCGGGCGGCATCAAGGGGAGGGAATCCCCGTTGGAGCACGCACCCTTTGGAAGCGACTTCGGGAACGTGGTCTGTTGGCGACGTGGGATGATCCTCGCAAGCGAAATACGATCCGTCGCAAATTGGGGGGCGTGGATCGCCGCGAAGTTATTCATCTTCGGGCGGATGCCCTCCATGCTCCCGGACCGTCCCAACCGTCCCCAACGTCCCCAGGCACGGCGAAACACGAAGAAGACGACGACGTTCCCTTGGACAGTCACGGGGACGGTTTTGAGAAGGCGGCTGGCGACGGTCCCACAGAAACGCCCGAAAAACCAGGAAAATCGTGGAGTCGGGACGGCGGGGACGGAAGGGACGGTCCGGGAGACATAGAGACCCCCGCCGAGTTTTACAAAACTTCGGACCCGAGCGACGCTCCGCCCGCGGACCAAGCCGATTGGGGGGAATGGAAATGACGGCTGCCGCCCTCCTTGCCGACCTTCGCCGCGACGGAGTCGAGTTCGAATCGGACGGTGTCCGACTGCGTTGGCGACCCGCTTCATCAGTATCGGCGTCACGCGCCGGGCTGATTTTGGACCGCAAAGCCGAACTCATCGACCTGATGTCCGCAGCCGCGGTCCTCGCAGACCTTCGTCACGACCGGATTGAGATCGAAACGGACGGTGTTCGTTTGCGGTGGCGACCGGCGGTTTCAGAACCGCGAGTTCGGTTGATCCGGGAGCACAAGCCCGAAATCATCCTTCTTCTGACAATGCCAGGACTTGACGAGAGGCGGCGCTGTGTGACGTGCCCTCGATACTTGAATGGCTTGGGGCAATGCTGGTCATGCTGCGATCGGCGCTGCCATTGCGGCCGGCAGACTGGATCGGCCTTCATCGAACTATGCCAGCTCTGCGCGAGAACCGAAAATCAAGCGGCTCAAGCAGCTCGCGAGGAGGGAGACTTGAGTTGACATCCGCCCGCCCGTCTGTGATAATAATCACAGAGGGCACAATGAAGCCGACGACGATGACAGGCGCTCTGAAGCAAGCAATTGAAGAAAGCGGTCTGACCGTTTTGGAGATCGAGAGAGCGACTTCGGTGAAACGGGCCTCAGTGCTGCGATTCATGCGGGGCGAAACGTCGCTCCGCCTCGATATCGCCGACAGGCTGGCCGCCTATTTCGGGCTGGCCGTGGTGAAGCGAAAGGGCAAGTGACATGGGAACCGTGTTCAAAAAGACGTTCACGAAGGCCGTTCCGGCGGGGGCCGAGACGTTTACCCGCGAAGGGCAACGCTTCGCCCGTTGGAAGGACGCCAAGGGCAAGACGCGGAAGGCCCGTGTCACCGTGGGGCAAAATGACGCCCCGCGTATCATCGTCGAATCGGGCTGTTACTTCGCGAAGTATCGAGACGGGGGCAATGTGGTGCGGACCGTGGCGACCGGCTGCCGAGATGAAACCGCCGCCCGCGGCGTGCTGGCCGACCTCGAACGCCAAGCCGAACTCATCAAGGCGGGCGTGGTGACTGGGGCGGAAGCGAATGCCGGCAAGCACGGCGAAAGACCGCTGGCCGAGCATATCACCGCCTACATCGACCATCTGACCGCCAAAGGGACGACACAAGGGCACCGTGAGAACACCCGCCGATTCCTTGAACGCATCGCCGCGGACTGCTCTTTCGGCTTGCTGGCCGACCTGAACCGCGAAGGCTTGGAACGATGGACGACCGGCCGAGAGAAAGAAAACATGTCGGCCCGAACACGGAACGCTTACCGGGATGCCGCGGTTGCTTTTGGGAACTGGCTTATCGAATCGGGCCGTACCCTGCAAAACCCATTCGCCCGGGCTCCCCGTGCCGACCAACGCTCCGACCCGCGAAGGCAACGCCGTTCGATGACCGAGAGCGAGCTGACGAAGGTGCTCGACGTGGCTCGCCGCCGGCCCTTGCTCGACGTGATGACCGTTCACAGAGGCCCGCGAAAGGGCGAGCGATACGCGAACATCCGCGACGAAGTGCGGGACCGCCTCGACCTACTCGGCCGCGAACGGGCCTTGATTTACAAGACGCTGCTTTTGACGGGCCTACGCAAAGGCGAACTCGAATCGTTGAACGTGGGCAGGCTGGACCTCGACGGGGCAATCCCGTTCGCGATGCTCGCCGCGGCGGACGAAAAGAATCGGCAAGGCTCTGAGATCGTCTTGCGCGATGACCTAGCCGCCGACCTACGGACATGGTTGGCCGACAAGCTGGCCGCGATTCAGGCCGAAGCACGGGGGCGCGGCGAGCCGATCCCCGCCCGCCTTCCCGCTGATACGTCACTTTTCAACATTCCGGCGGGCTTGCTTCGCATTCTCAACCGGGACTTGAAGGCCGCCGGCATTGCCAAGCGAGACGAACGGGGCCGGACGCTCGACGTGCATGCCATGCGGACTACATTCGGCACGCTGTTGAGCGCTGGAGGGGTTGCACCTCGGACGGCGCAAGCCGCAATGCGGCATTCCGACATTCGCCTGACGATGCAAACCTACACCGATCCGAAGCTATTGGACGTTCGCGGAGCCTTGGATTCGCTTCCGTCACTGCCGTTGGATGCTGGACTTTCGGCCACAGACGAAGCGGAAAGGGCAACGGGGACAATGGATTTACGGCGAGCGCCGCTTGCACCTGTGCTTGCACCAACTCCTGACAAACGTGGAAAATCGGGGTCAACTGTGGACAAAGGAGCACGGGCTGAAGGAATAATGGACGATCCTGTGCGACTTGCCCTAACGTCAATCGCAGACAAGGCAAAAGGCTCGCTGACGAATACCGTCAGCGAGCCTTCAAATCGGGGTGACTGGATTCGAACCAGCGACCTCTTGGTCCCGAACCAAGCGCTCTAGCCAAGCTGAGCCACACCCCGGTTGCGTCTACAATAAGGATGTTGGAAAATTTGTCAATGGAAGGATGACGCGGAATTCCGTGAGCGGGTTCGCGGCGATTCGGGCAATTGGGGCGGATGGCTTGGCGCGCAATGAGGATTTTCTTCACCGATCATTTCGTACTGCCGTTGCCGCCGGAACATCGGTTTCCGATGGCGAAGTATGCTCTTTTGCGCGAGCGGGTCGTGGCGGCGCAGTTGGTCGCGGCGACCGACCATTGCGTTCCTGAAGCGGCGAGCGATGAGCAACTCGCTCGGGCGCACGATCTGCGTTACGTCGAACGTGTGCAAAACGGTTTGCTCCATGAGGAGGAGCAGCGCAAGATCGGCTTTCCCTGGTCGCTGGCGATGGTCGAACGGTCGCGGCGTTCGTCGGGGGCGACCATCGAGGCATGTCGGGCCGCCCTGGATGAGGGATGGGGCGTTAACCTGGCGGGGGGGACGCATCATGCCTTTCGCGAGCGCGGCGAAGGCTATTGCATCTTCAACGATAGCGCCATTGCGGCCCGGCAGATGCAGGCGGAGGGGCGAATTCGGCGAGCCCTGATCGTCGATTGCGACGTTCATCAAGGCAACGGCACCGCGAAGATCCTCGAAGACGATCCCACCATCTTCACGTTCTCCATCCATAACGAAAAGAACTACCCGCTTCATAAAGAACGCAGCGATCTCGATGTCGGCCTGCCCGACGGAACCGGCGACACGGCTTATCTCGACGCTCTCGAACCGGCTCTGCGGACATCGTTCGAACGGTCTCGCCCGGACTTGGTGATTTATCTTGCAGGTGCGGATCCTTATTTCGGCGATCGCCTTGGCCGCTTCGCGCTCACGAAACAGGGACTCGCCGAACGCGACCGTCTGGCCCTCGATGCTTGCTGGACAGCGGGCGTGCCGGTGGCGATCACCATGGCAGGGGGCTATGCACGGCGGGTCGAAGACATTGTCGACATTCACTTCCAGACGGTCGAGGCCGCGGCCCGGCGCGCGGCGGCGTTCGCGGCGTCGACGCCAGTTTGACCGCGCTTTGCCGTTCCGTTTCTCAGCGGTCGCCAAGAGCGAGTCGTGCAGGACGTTAACGC
>JBAXFO010000419.1:0-4968 GCA_037139885.1 Planctomycetota bacterium | reverse complement strand
AACGTGCGCCGCTCGCTGGCGAAGCTTTTGCAGATCAACGACCTCGACGCCTGGGAAGCGGTGAGCGCCGACAATCTGACGAGGCTCATTCGCCACGACGAAATCGAGACGCTTCTTTTGGGCGTCGATCAGCTCAATGTCGGCGGCCGTTCGATCCTCCGCGCCTTGCGCGAGAATCCGCCCTGTCCGAATCTCAAGATCATCATGATCTCGCCACGCTTCTCGGCCAACGACATTTCGGCGTACCTGGCGTTGGGAGCGAACGATTGCCTCCAGTTGTCGATCAGCAACGTGCAATTCGTCGCCCGGGTGAAAGCGGCTCTCCGCGAGAAAGAGGATCAGGACCGGAGCGATCGCCTGGGCCGGCAGTTGCGCGATCTCAATGCCGAGGTCGAAGTCAGTCTGCACGCCCGCACATCGGACTTGGTCGAAACGCGGAACGCGCTCGTCGTCGCCCTGGCTCGCCTGGTCGAACATCGTTCGCCCGACGGCATGGCTCATCTGACGCGCATGCAGCGCTACTGCACCGAGCTGGCGCATGAAGCGGCGTTCAACCCGATCTTCGCGGCGCGGATCGATGAAGAGTTCATTCAATCGCTTGAATCGGCGGCGCCTTTGCACGATATCGGCAACGTCGGCCTGCCCGACGACATCCTCTTCAAGGCGGGCCGTATGGAACCCATGGATCGCGCCGTCATGGAGAGGCACACCGTTATCGGAGCCGAAACCTTGCGGCACGTCGCCCATTTATTCGGAACGCAGGTGGCGTTTTTGGGCATGGCGATCGACATCGCTCTGCATCATCACGAGCACTTCGACGGCGCCGGCTATCCCGATCATCTTGCCGGCGAGGCGATCCCGCTCGCCGCACGCATTGTCGCCATTGCCGACAACTACGACGCGCTGCGTGCGCGGCGCGCTCAGCGGGCGGGGTTCTCGCATGCGGCCGCGGTGCAGATCATGACGGAATCTTCGCCGGGGAAGTTCGATCCGCATCTTCTGGCCGCCTTCCAACACTGTTCGGCGCGTTTCGAAAAAATCTTCTACGACGTGCCCGAGCGGTCTATGGATTGAATCAAAACTTGAGATGGGTGAGTGGGAATCAGGTCAGGATCGAATGGGATTTTCGCGCAGAAAGGATTGAGGACAATGCCGACAGCAGTGGTCAATCAGACAGGACGAGGCGGCGCCCAGCGAGCGTCGGGCGGGGACGATGAGAAGCTCTCTCTGAGTTCGATTTTGGAGAACCCGCACTTTCCCGCGCCGCCGGCGCTGGCGCTGCAAATCGTCGACAAGGCGAGCAAGCCGGACTGCAACCCGACCGAAATCTTGGATCTCTTGCGGCGCGATCCGGGATTGTGCGGCCGGGTCTTCAAAATGGTGAATTCGAGCGTCTTCGGTCTCGGTCGGCCGATCGCGTCGCTCGAGCGAGCCGTTCTCGTTCTGGGGATCAAACCGCTGCGGTCCCTGGTTTTGGGAATGTCGCTGGCTTCGGTGCAGACCGGCAAGCACGATGAATTGATCGGGCAATATTGGCGTGAGTCGGTCGGCGGCGCCGTGATCGCTCGGGACTTGGCCGTGTTCTTGAAGCGTCCCGATCCCGACGATGATTTTCTGGCCGCGCTGTTGCGCGATCTGGGAATTCTCGTGCTGCAGCAGATTTTTCCCGCGGAATATCGAGCTCTTTGGACGAAGTGCTCGACCGGCCCAATCGCGGCCCAGTGCGAACTCGAACGGGCCTCGTTCGGCATCGACCATGCGGAGACGAGCTCGGCGATCATGGATTCGTGGCGAATGCCTCGCGAGATCGCACTGCCGATTCGCTTTCACCACGATCCCGAACGGTTGCCCGATCGAACGAAGAGCATACAAGACCGGACGTGGCTCTTGTTCGTCGCATCGCAGGTGGCTCGGCTCGATGCGAACAACCCGGCCGCGGTCGGGGAATTGCTGCAGGTCGCGCGCACGCGGTTCGGCTTGGATCAGGCTTCGCTGGCGACGTTCTTGGAAGGCGTCGTGCCGAAGATCCGGGATCTTGCGGAGATCTTGCAGGTGGATATCGGGCAGTGCCCGCAATTTTCCGCGATCGTGGCGGCCGGGTGCGATGAACTGGTGAATCTCTCGTTCGAGAAAAGTCGGGGCGCTGCGGCGCAGAACGCTTCGTGCGATCCGGGGCAAAACATTTCGGTCAAGAAGCCATTGCCCTCGCGCGGCGGCGCGAATTCCCGGAGCGCGGCGAAAGTGCGCGAGTTCAACATCGATTGTCTCGACAAGTCTCCCGCGGCCGGGACGGTCCTCGATGGATACGAGATCCGCGGCATCATCGGTCGCGGCGCCATGGGGGTGGTCTTCGAAGCGTTCGATCCTGCGCTGGAGCGGACAGTCGCGATCAAGATGCTCAAGCCCGAGCGGCTCGTTTCCTCGGATGCGCGTAGCCGCTTCCATCGCGAGGCCAAGGCGTCGGCGTCGATTCAGCATCAGAATGTTGTGACGATCTACGCCGTCAGCGAGTTTCACGGGCTGCCGTACATCGTCATGGAGTATCTCGAAGGGACATCGCTGCAGCAGCGTCTCGATCTGCGGCAGCCGATTCCGATTGTCGACATCGTGAACTACGCGCATCAACTGGCGACGGGGTTGGGCGCCGCTCACGCGAAGAAGGTGATTCACCGCGACATCAAGCCGGACAACATCGTGATGAACCCGACAACGGGGCTTTTGAAAATTACCGATTTCGGACTCGCACGAGTGCAGGATGAGAACTATCTTTCTTGCGAAGGGCAACTGGTCGGCACGCCGCTGTACATGTCGCCCGAGCAATTCGCTGGCGGCGAAGTCGATCATCGAGCCGATCTTTTTGGATATGGAAGCGTTCTTTATGCCTTGTGTGCGGGGTCGCCGCCGTTCATGGCCGAATCGGTCATGGCGCTGATGCGCAAAGTGACGCAGTCGCGATCGGTGTCGCTCAAGCTGCTGCGGCCCGATGTGCCGATGTGGCTCGACAGCATGATCGCCCACCTTCACGTCAAGCAGCCCGGGCAACGATTGGCTTCGGCCGCGGAAGCGGTCCGAATCATTGAAACACATGCCGGCGCCGCGGTGCGATCCCGCGGCGCGGCGGGGGAACGTTCGGCTTGATGGCCGCGAGGGCCAGCCGGCGCAGCGTCAACAATTCGGTTTTCAGAGTTATTCGGTTTCCAAAGAAGGCTGCAATGAAAAAGAAAGCGATTCTCGATTCCATTGTGCGGAATCCCAACATACCGTCGCCTCCCGGCGTCGCTCTGCAAGTTCTCGATCATGCGAGTCGACCCGATTGCTCGATCGACAAGCTCTCGCAGCTTATCGCCGTCGATCCGGCCATGTCGGTGAAGATCTTGCAGATGGTGAACTCGGCGGTGTTCGGGCTCTCGCGGCCGGCGACGTCGATTCAGCGCGCCGTGGCGATTCTCGGCATCAAGTCGGCGCGCTCGCTCGTGCTGTCGTTGTCGTTGCCGCAAATGTACAAAAAATCCGCTCCGACCGAAGATATGAAGACGTACTGGCTGCGGTCGGTGGGCGGGGCGATCGTGGCTCGCGATCTCGCGAAGCGCATGAAAGCGCGCGAGCCCGACGACGATATGGCGCTCGCGCTGCTTCGCGATATTGGCGCGATCATCTTGCAGCAATGCATGCCGAACGAATACCGCAATGTCAGCGCGCGGCCCGCGGAAGAGCTCCTCTGGGAGCAGTGCCATTGGGAAGAGCACTATTGCGGCATCGATCATGCCGAGGTGAGCGCCGCGCTGCTGATGGAATGGCATTTCCCCGTGGAGGCCAGCCAGGCAGTGCGAGCGCATCACAATCCCGCAGTGGGGATTTTGCCGTCGCCCGCTTCGCAAGACCGCGCGTATACACTTTGTTTCGCGACGATGGCGGCGCAGTTGCTGGTCACGCCCGATCAGGCGACTCTCTACGAAAAGATGCGTGAGATCGGTCAGTCGCGCTTTGGCATGAACGAAAAGGAGATGGTCGCGTTCCTCGAACCGCTGAGCGATCGAATCAAGGAATTTGCGTCGGTCATGCAGGTCGACGTCGGCCGGGTCGACGATTATCAAACCGTGCTCGCGCGGGCCAGCGAAGAACTCATGTATCTCACCGTGAGCTCCAATCTCGACCAACAGCGGACGCACGAGCAGAAGAACCAGGCGGAGACTGAAGCCAAAAAGTGGCGCGAGGAGGCGCTCGTCGACCCGCTCACGAAGGCGTACAACCGACGCTACTTTCTCAGTCGGCTGCGCGAAGTGTTCGGCGCGGAGAACGTGTCGCGCAGCCGCGTCGGCATCCTGTTCCTCGACCTCGATGGCTTTAAAATTCTCAACGACAAATTCGGTCACCGCTTCGGCGACCAGGTGCTGATCGATGTCGCCGCGTCGCTGCGCGAACATGTGCGACCGAATGACATCGTCGCTCGTTTCGGCGGCGATGAATTCTGCGTGCTGTTTGAAGTGGTCGATGAAGAAGGGTGCCGGCTGGTGGCGAACCGTATCTGGAAGGCGATCAACTCGCTGACCATTCGCCTGGATGGGCAGGAAGGCAAGGTCGGCGTTTCCATCGGGGCGCTGTTGGCGAGCCCCGGTGAGACGACGATCGCTGGCGAGACGCTGCTCGAAACCGCGGATCAGGCCATGTACCGAGCGAAGCAATCGGGCAAGAACCGCGTTCACTTTCTGGCGTGGCCGTTGCAGAACGAAGTGGCCTGAGTTGTGGGGTACGTTTTCAACGTGCGTGGATTGGCACGTTGAAAACGTGCCCCACTTCGTCATTTCAGAAAATCGAGCAAATTCGTATCGATGATCCGTGCGTATGACGCCAGCGAAAGTTGCAGCATCTGATTGTAGGCCTGCATTTTGACGACGATGTCGGTCATGTCGGCGTCTTGCAAATCGCTGACGGTCTGTTTGACGGTGAGTTGCAAATCTTGCAAGTGCG